>JBATIN010000126.1:0-12569 GCA_049667765.1 Flavobacteriaceae bacterium | reverse complement strand
CTAACCGATATGTTCCGGTGGCGGTAGAAGTATTTCTTGGGTGTGGTCGACATGGCTAATCGGGTGATGATTGCCCCTGACCGATTTTTTAGATTGCGCAATAATTGAGAAGTCGCAGGTATGCCCGTGAAGCACTTTTTCTTCTACAGGAGATTTTTTACTTGTTTCTTGCTGTTCTTCTTCGTTGAGATTGGTAACAATCACAGGATTATCAACATCCATTATGGTAATTACGCTCGGCGCGACTATGGCAAAAAGCCATAGTAATAGAAGAACTAAACGAGCGAATGTTTTCATGTTGCAAGCTATTAACGCAAATATAAAAGTAATACTATTAATACAATGTTAAAAAATATTTAAAAATCATTTAACATCTTAATACTCTTTTTAGGAACCCAACCTGTTTTACCGTCGGCAATTTCTATTTTTTGAAAATCATTGAGCTCTTCGAGCACATTCACTTTTGTACCTTCATGAAGGGTAAAAACTTCTTGGCTTCTATCGTTGGGCTCGGCCCTTATGGCTATTTCTTCAGAGAAAACGATTGCCGGGCGGTCTTTTTTGAAATCATTAAATTGTATAAAGGCGAATACCACTGAAACCAACGAGATAAGCAACGCCAAAAGACTCGCAATAAACGCGATACGTTTTCGGGTGGAGTACCTAAAATAATAGAACGCTATGTACAAGAGCACAAAAAGTATCATAAATACCACTGCGGTTTTGGCCCATTGGTCAAAAGATAGAAAACCGGTCAAGTTTTTCTTGATTCTTGACAATCCGGTTTCTGGCAATTCGTCAATAGCATCGAGGGTCATATTGCGAGCGTAGGACAAGTTGTTTTTTATCTCTGAATCATTAGGTGCTAATAAAAGGGCTTTCTCATAATAATAGATGCTAGGCGCAATTTTATTCTGTTTGTAATAACTATTGCCCAAATTGAAGTACAGTTCGGCCGAATGTTGCCCTTTTTCAATTATTTGCAGATAGTTCTCCGCCGCTTTTTCATAATTGGCTTCATTATAGGCGGTGGTTGCCTCATTGAACATGGCCTCATTTTGGGCAGTGGCCGAAAAACCCGCCAAGAACAGAAGAAATGCTAAAAATGCTTTCATGTTTTCTACAGTTGTTTGTCCATTTGCGTGATAACCTCACTTGCCTTATCATAATCTTGTTGCATCTGAACATCTGAAAAAGGACTATAACGGGCCATTTCACAGTTTTTCAGCAGGCCTATAAAACCCTCTTTTGTGGTCTCGTCTATTTGTTTTTGAACCAATAGAGCCGCAATTTTATCTTTACTAAATTCACTGGTCTCAATTTTAAGCTTTGCCTTAAGATAATTATGCAATGCTTTTTCTAGTGCAATATAAAAGGCGTCTTTGTTTCCCAAAGCTTTTTTTGCTGTTGAAAGGTACTTTCTGGCCAGCTTGTTCGCCCTTTTTATTCTATTGCCGGCCACATCGCCAGCTATGGCTTCCCGCTTTTTCCTAAAGACTATGGCAATCGGGATTAATAACAGAGGTAAAAATAGCCATAGATAAAAACTGTTCGATCCAAAAAAATAGTTGGTTCCGATTGCTGATAAATTAGGACTTAATTTTAAAAAACTGAACTGGCTACCAGTGGCTTCTACGGTTTGTCTATTGCTTGCAGAAGGTATTGATCCGCTTGATGCAGTATTGTTAGGGCCTTGCAAAACGTTGATGACAATTTCTTTAGAGCTTATGGTATGGTACTTTTCAGTACTAGGATCAAAATAGCTAAAACTAATACTAGGAATAGGATACTTTCCCTTGAAGGAGGGCACGATCGTATAATTGTTGCTCACCTTGCCCTGCGAACCGGACAACGTAGTACGTACACTTTCCTCGAATTCTGGTTCGTAGACTTCTAGAGAACTGGGGAGCACCGGTTCGGGAAGTTTGAACAACTTCAAGTTTCCTTTTCCACTGACTTGTACTTTTGCTTGTAATGATTCTGAAGCCTTAAGATTTGTTTTGCTAGTGGTAACCGAAAAATCAAAATTACCTACGGCACCCCCAAAATCGGCCGGTTTTCCTTCTGTTGGTAAAGCTTTGACATTTAAGGTGCGATTTCCTGCCGAAACTGTTTTATTGGTCTGTGAAAAAATACGTTGCCCGAAAAAGTCACGTTTGTTGGTCGGCACTTCAACGGTGACTTCTAATGAGAGAGGTTCTATTTCTAGTTTTCCTGATTTTTGTGGATATAAAACAACCCTCTTTAGTACAACGTAGCGATAAGGTTTGCCATTGTAAGTTCCGTTTTCGGCCGAAAGCCTGGAAACAGGTATGTCTTGACTCCAAAAATTATTGTACTTGGGATTGTCGAGCGGATGGTAGTTGGAAACACTGATATCAGGACTTACATAAAGCTTGTACACCACACTTACTGCTTCGTTCAAGAAAGGATCGTTCTTGGAAACTTCGGCAACCAAGTGCAGACTTTCGTCGGCTACATCATCGACCGATTTCTCATCACTCGGCTTGTCTACTGCCGGGCCAACAGTTACTTTTTTGGTTTCTGATTTATAGACTTGACCGGCAATTTCAATCGTTGCCTGTTTTATAGTAAAGGTACCTTGTGCAGTAGGCTGTACAAAATAGGTAAAGCTTTGCGAGTAGCTTCGCACCCCATTAATCCAGCTATTACTAATTTGGGTCGAAGGCCCCATTAGAACACGGAAACCTTCAAAATCAGGCGGCGTAAAGTTATCGCCGTTCTTGTTCATAACGAATTCTACCCTTAGGCGTTCGTTAATGCCCAATTTATCTTTACTTAAACGAACCTCAAAAGTTACCGCATCGTTATCTTGGCCCCATAGCCCTAGGGCGAAGAACAACATAGAGAATACAGTAATAGATCTATTAATCGACATGGTATTTACCAATCTTTTTCATTTTTGACTTTGACGCCCTTTACTTTTTGTGCGTCGATTTTTTCTTGAACTTTTTTCTCTTCGTTCTGCATGGCTTCCAACAGATTTTGTATCTGTTGCGGACTTAACTGATTGGGGCGGGGTTGCTGTTGCTGTTCTTCTTTTTGGTCGCCTTCCTCAGGTTTTTTGTTCTGTTCTTCCTTTTGATCGCCTTCACCTTCTTTGTTCTCTTCTTTTTCTTCGTCTCCTTGATCCCCTTTATCCTTTTGATCTTGATCGCCCTGGTCTCCCTTATCTTGCTTGTCTTGGTTTTGGTCTTTTTTGTCGTCTTGGTCTTGGTTTTCTTTATCTTGGTCTTGGTCGTCTTGGTTTTGATCGTTCTTATCTTGTTCTTTTTTCAACATTTCTTTTGCCAAGGCCAAGTTATAACGCGTTTCTTCATCGGTAGGGTCATTACGAAGCGCTTCTTTATAGGCTTCTACTGCTTTCTCATATTCTTTTCGCTTCATAAACACGTTGCCCATGTTGTGGTAGGCCTTATGCTTGTCGGTTTTTTGTTTTGCAGATTCACCGGCCTCTTTATAGCGCCCAAAAGCTTCACCAAAGGTTTCATGGGTATAATACGCATTGCCTAAATTAAAAGGCGCTGCTATATTTTCGTCGCTTTTGGCTATTGCTTTCCTATAATCGACCTCAGCTTCTATATAACTGCTTTCCGAGAGGGCTTTGTTTCCTTCCCAAGTAAGATTTTTAGACTGCTCAAGTGCTTGTAATTTTTGTTTTTCATCGTCTTGCGCGAAACCAAAAAGGCTAATTGATAGGCCAATATATAGTATATAATTTTTCATGGTACTAAACTTCCTTTTCATTAAACAGGTTCAATTTTCTCAGCCATTTTGTCTTTCGGTCCAAAACAAAAACATCTAAAAATAGAAAGAATAACCCTGCTCCCAAAAACCATTGAAATTGATCTTTAAATTCTGCAAATTGCTTCGCCTCGAATTCTTTCTTATCCATTTGGTTCAATTCCTCTTTTATAAATTCTACGGCCTCTTCGGTATTTGACCCATTAATATATTTTCCATTGCCCTCATCGGCTATATCAGCTAAAACGTCTTCGTTCAGTTTGGTCATCACGACCTCTCCTTGCCCATCTTTTTTTAAACTTTCCACCACTCCGTTCCGCTTTAGTGGTATTGGGGCACCTTTGGTTTGGCCAACTCCTATGGTGTAAATTCGAATACCCAGTTCTACGGCAGCTTCTACAGCATCGAGTGTCGCCCCTTCTGAATGGTCTTCACCATCTGAAATTACAAAAAGTACTCGATTGGTCTGTTCGTCGTCGTCGTAATAGGTCGTTGCCAATTCTATAGCTTGGTCAATGGCCGTGCCTTGTGAGGTCAACATATCGGTATTCATGCTCTGTAAGAACATTTTTGCCGCCCCGTAGTCGGTAGTAATCGGTAGTTGCGGAAAGGCTTGACCTGCATATGCGATAATCCCTATACGATCACTTGCCAATTGATTGATGATTTCAGAAACTAATCTTTTAGCCTTTTCAATTCGGTTGGGGGCAATATCTTCAGCCAGCATACTTTTAGATACATCAACGGCAAAAACGATATCTACCCCTTCGCGTTTTACGGTCTCTAACTTTGTTCCCATTTTCGGGTTTACCAGGGCCAATGTCAAGAGGGCGATTCCTAGAATAAAAAAAATGAGTTTTAGCGTGGCTTTATAATCGGATCGAAAAGGGGTTAACCTTTTTAGCAATGGTTGATCAGCAAACTTCTTCTGGGTACGCTTCTTCCAAATTTGTATAAACACAAAAATGAGGATGACCACCGGAATGATGCCCAACAAGTAGAAATATATTTTTTCGTCTAACTGAATCATATTTTAAATAAAACTTCTGAACAATGTATTTCGCAACAGCCACTCTAGCAAGAGCAATGCTCCGGCCAAGAGTACCCATGATCTAAACTTCTCTTCGTATTTGTAATATTTGAATTCTTCTATTTCTGTTTTTTCAAGCTTATTGATTTCATCGTAGATGGCCTCTAATTTCTCGTTATCGGTTGCTCTAAAATATTTTCCGCCCGTAACTTTGGCAATATCTTTGAGCAATTCTTCATCGATTTCTACTTGCCGCATACCATATCTAAATGAACCATCGGCGTTGTAGGCAATGGGAGAAAGGGCATTGCCATTGGTACCTAATCCGATAGTATAAGTTTTAATGCCGAATTCAACGGCCAGATCTGCCGCGGTCTGGGGCTCAATAAAACCAGTGTTGTTCACCCCATCGGTTAATAAAATGATGATTTTGCTAAGGGCCTTACTTTCTTTTAACCGATTAACCGATGTTGCTAAGCCCATTCCTATTGCGGTACCATCGTTCAATTGGCCGTAAGTGATTTCGCGCAGCGCACTTAGTACAATAGCCTTATCGCTGGTTATAGGTGTTTTGGTGAACGCTTCGCCAGCGTAAGCGACCAAACCAATTCGGTCGTTGGGCCGTTCTTTAATAAAATCGGAGGCAACCTCTTTTAGTGCAGCAAGACGATTTGGCTTAAGGTCTCGGGCCAACATACTAGATGATACGTCGATGGCCATCACAATATCAATACCTTTTGTGGTCTTGGTACGGGTCGATATATCTTCGGTCTGCGGTCTGGCCATGGCGATGATAATCGAGGCCAATGCCAATACCCTTAAGAGAAAGAGCAAAGGTTTAAGTTTAGGTAGCCAACTGTTTTTTGAAAAACCTTTGGTCGTAGATATTTTTAGTGATGCCGATTGTTCATTTCGTTTGAAAAAATACCAAAGCACGGCCAATGGTAGCAGCAATAGCAACCAAAAAAATTCAGGATTGGCAAATTCGATATTATCAAACATCTATACTTCTGTTTTTACTTCTAATGTTCGTAGTATGCGTTCTACAATGGCTTGTGCATAAGGGTCGTCTGTTAGCCATGTAACCATGATCTGTTGTTGAAAACCCTTGCCGCCAAATAGCAAAATGGCGTATTCACCTTGCGCAGTATTATTTGAATCGGGCATGGGAAATTTACCGCTACCATAAACTTTTATCCCTTTTACCCCCGATACTGTGGTGAACTCCTCTTGTTTTGTAATTATGTTTTTAACGCCCTTTTTTTCGAAGCCTTTCAACACCTTCTCTATCGATTTTTCAAAATCGGGTTCCTCGGGCTTGTTCATTGTTAGTGCTGTTGTCGAAATCGCCACCGAGTTATTCGGACTCTGATAAGCGAAAACTTGCAGCTCTTTTACCTCCGATTGCTCTTCTGGGGGCAACTTTATTTTTTGGCGAACCAATACTTGGGGAGTTTCAAGCAGAATTGGCGGATACCCGTACGAACTGGCCACCCATTCACCCTCAAGTAGTTTTTTGGTAGGTTGTTGGGTTATGGTGTCCCAAAGGTTGCGTGGCCCGAAGTAGGCCGCCGTAGAGGCTAAACCAATAAAAAGAACGCCCAGGGCAATCCCTGCGGCGAATACCCATTTTTTTCGTTGTTCTTTTCTGGCCAATTCTTCACGGTATTCTTCTTGTTCTAGCAGTTCTTCTAAAGTAGGTTCCGGTAAGGCATCATGTGTTTTTATTACAATTTGCTCAATGGATTTTCGGTCTTGTTCTGCAACCGAGGACTCCGGTTTCGATTTGGCGAACTTCACCAAATCGGCCGTTTGTAAAATTCTTTTAAACTGTACCAAAGTATCGTTGTCGAGTTTTAATTCGCCGGCGTCCTTACGCATTTCCAATTTGGTAATAAGCTCGTCTGTGGTGCTTTCAAGTGCACTTACATGAACATCTTCCTCCAGATAAGAGCGAACGATATTCGTGAGTTCGGTATAGTACTGTTTGTATTCGTCTTGAATAAGGTATTTTGAATTTTCAAGTTTTTTCAATTCCAACAAAGCCCTGTCGTAAGGAGGCAACAGCGCAACTTTCTCTTCTTCTGTCAAGGATTTTTTATGAAATACGAACCAATAAAGCAGTCCGCCAAGAATAATTAAACCTAGCAAGATTCCTAATAATATCTTCCAAAGTTGCGAGTTGCTTTTTTCTACGATCATCAACTCTTTGATATCGTACATTTTTTGGTTGATGGTATCGACCTTTACAGTGGCGACATCAACCTGCAACGAATCGGTAAAAAAGCCCTTTCCATTTATTTCTATGCGCTGGGTGGGCAGTTTATATGAGCCGGAATCGAATTGGGTCAGGGCATAAATTTTCTCAAGCGTCAATCTGTCCTTCTTTCGTGTAGTATCGGTAGCGAAGGCTTCGACGGTTTCTAGTGGTGAAAAGGTCTGACCTTCCGGAAAAATGACCTGATCCGTAGAATCAATTTCAACAATCACAGTAAATCTTACCTGTTCACCGATTTTAATAAAGGTGGTATCTACCTTAGAGCTTACCTTGGGGCCGGTTTGAGAGAATCCTTGAAATCCAACCATAAATAAAAGTAGCAACACACATTGCATACAGTGCGTTGTTACCCTTTTACTTTGTATTTCGTACCTCGTACCTTCCATCAACCTCTTCGTTTAAAATATCCTAAAAGCTTTTTCACATAACTTTCGTCTACGCGACAACTAAGTACGCCACAGCCCGATTTGGTAAAGGTATCTTGAAAATAATCTACTCTTGAACGATGATAGCTGCCGTAGGCCATACGTACGCTTTTTGATTGGGTATTGACCAAGGTAATAGCCCCGGTTTCTGCATCTTGCATCTGCACCATCCCTAAATTAGGGATGCTTTCTTCGCGCTCATCATAGACTCTAATTCCGGTGACATCATGTTTGTTGCCGGCAATTTTCAAGGTTTTTTCATAATCTTCGGCGATAAAATCTGAAAGCACAAAAACAATGGCCTTTTTCTTCATTACACTGCTCAAAAACTTTAGTGCTTCACTAATATCCGTTTTGTTGCTTCTGGGCCTGAACTCCAACAATTCTCTAATGATTCGAAGGACATGGCTTTTTCCTTTTTTTGGAGGAATAAAAAGCTCCACTTCGTCAGAGAAGAGGATCAACCCTGCCTTGTCATTGTTCTGCATGGCAGAAAAAGCCAAAGTGGCCGATATTTCGGTAATGATGTCTTTTTTAAATTGGTTAGTGGTACCGAACATTTCACTGCCGCTAACGTCGACCATCAACATCATGGTCAACTCGCGCTCTTCTTCAAAAACTTTTACATAAGGTTCGTTGTAGCGCGCAGTAACGTTCCAGTCTATACTGCGAACATCGTCGCCGAATTGGTATTGGCGTACTTCACTAAAGGTCATACCACGCCCCTTAAAGGTAGAGTGGTACTCTCCTCCAAAAATATGATCGGACAGACGGCGGGTCTTGATCTCGATCTTTCGTACTTTCTTAAGTAGCTCTTTGGTATCCATGGTGTTCAAGGCTCAAAGTTCAAAGTTACAGGTTCAAGATAATGTAACCTTGAACCTGAAACCTGAAACCTTGAATCCATTAAGGTACTTCGACCTCGTTAACTATTTTGTTGATGATTTCTTCTGAAGTGATATTTTCGGCTTCTGCCTCGTAAGTAATTCCGATTCTATGTCTTAGGACATCGTGAACCACGGCGCGAACATCTTCAGGCACAACATAGCCTCTTCGTTTTAAAAAGGCATAGCACTTGGCGGCGATGCCCAAATTGATGCTACCCCTTGGTGATGCCCCAAAACTGATCAGAGGCTTTAAATTCTCAAGATTATATTTTTCAGGATAACGTGTGGCAAATACAAGATCAAGAATATATTTCTCGATTTTTTCATCCATGTATACTTCTCTTACCGCTTGTTGGGCACTCAAAATTTGTTTTACGGTAATTACCGGTTTTACCTCTTCATAGGCACCTTTTAAATTTTGGCGCATAATCAACTGCTCTTCGTTCATCTTCGGGTAGTCGATGACGGTCTTCAACATAAATCGGTCTACCTGGGCTTCCGGTAGGGGGTATGTACCTTCTTGCTCCACCGGGTTTTGTGTCGCCATGACCAAAAAAGGCTTGTCAAGTATAAAGGTTTCATCGCCAATGGTCACCTGCTTTTCTTGCATAGCTTCCAATAAGGCCGACTGTACTTTTGCAGGCGCTCGGTTAATTTCATCGGCAAGTACGAAGTTTGCGAAAATCGGGCCTTTTTTAATTGAAAAATCGTTGACCTTCATATTGTAGATCATGGTGCCTACCACATCTGCAGGCAAAAGATCGGGCGTAAACTGTATTCTACTGAAACTACCTTTCACCGCTTTGGCCAAGGTATTTATGGCCAAGGTCTTTGCGAGACCGGGTACTCCTTCCAAAAGAATATGGCCTTGCCCCAAAAGACCTATCAACAATCGCTCGACCATATGTTTTTGCCCAACGATTACCTTGTTCATTTCTAACATCAGCAAATCGACAAAAGCACTTTCTTGGGCAATTTTTTCATTTACCGAGCTGATGTCGACAGTTGTATTTTCTTCCATAATATTATTTAAATTTTTGCTATTGAACGGTTGATTCAAAAACAGGGTGCAAATTGAAAATTTAATCCTTGTGATGCTGTTAATGATTGGTTAAAAATAGGGCAAACCAGCTTATTTTTATGAAGTTTTTAAGGGATTTCTTTTTAATTTCACATGCTTATGGAAAACACACCTTCTTTTTCAAAAATTATCGCCGGAACGATGACCTGGGGATGCTGGGGCAAACAACTTTCGAAAACCGATAAAATTAACTTGCTGCATCACTGCCTCAATATTGGCATAACGACATTTGACCATGCCGATATTTATGGCGGCTACACCAATGAATCTGATTTTGGGGAGGCCTTTTCAGCTAGCGGGATAGTTCGAGAAAATGTACAGTTCATTAGTAAATGTGGCATTCAATATGTCTGTGATGCCCGCAAGAATAAAATTAAACATTACGACTACTCTAAGGCATATATTATTTGGTCGGCCGAACAGTCGCTCAAAAATTTAAAGACCGATTATTTGGATCTTTTCCTTTTGCATAGGCCTAGTCCGTTAATGCATCCGCAAGAAATAGCCAAGGCAGTTGAAAGCTTAAAGAAAGAAGGGAAGATTAAAACTTTCGGGGTCTCCAACTTCACCCCTACGCAGATTGCCATGATGGAGACAATGGTGCCCATAGCTGCAAATCAAATAGAATTTTCATTGACCGCTGACAAGGTGATGTACAATGGAACAATGGATGATATGATCGCTCATAAAAGAGTGGCAATGGCATGGAGCCCTTTGGGATCTTACTTTCGTGAAGAAAACGAGCCAACAAAACGTATAAAAACAGTGTTAGCCTCTATGTGCGAAAAGTATTCTACCACACCCGACCAACTGTTGTTGGCTTGGGTCATGAGACATCCGGCCGAGGTGCATCCGGTGGTGGGTACAACGAATATGGGGAGACTGGCCGATGCGGTTGCAGCGACCAAAATTAATTTAGAACTAGAAGACTGGTTTATCCTCTTGGAGGCGAGCCAGGGGCATAAAGTCCCATAAAATAGAATCATATGAATATGACAAAGACAGCATTAATTACAGGGGCGACAAGTGGAATTGGCCATGCTACGGCCGAGCTTTTCGCGGCAAAAGGAATCAACCTCGTGCTTTGCGGCAGAAGACAGGAACGGTTAGACGAGTTGAAAGCCAAACTTGGAAATATAACAAAAGTACATATCCTTAATTTTGATGTACGGAATAGGGAGGATGTCCTAAAACAGATACAATCGCTACCGAATGATTTCTCTAAGATCGATATCCTAGTCAACAACGCCGGGAATGCCCATGGCTTAGACCCTATTGAAGAAGGAAGCCTCGATGATTGGGATGCCATGCTCGACATCAACGTAAAGGGCCTACTTTATGTCTCAAAAGCCGTACTTCCACAAATGGTGAAACGAAAAACAGGACATATTATTAACATTGGATCTACGGCCGGTAAAGAAGTATACCCAAAAGGGAATGTGTATTGTGCAAGTAAACATGCCGTTGATGCCATAAATCAAGGAATGCGGATCGATCTGAACCAATATGGCATTCGGGTTGGGGCGGTCAATCCGGGCTTAGTTGAAACCGAATTCAGCAAGGTGAGATTCAAAGGCGATGAGGCTAGGGCCGATACGGTTTATAAAGGGTTTCAGGCGTTGAGACCTGAAGACATTGCCGATATCATCTATTTTGTGGTCACCCGACCCTATCATGTCAATATTGCAGACTTGGTAGTTATGCCAACCGCACAGGCTTCTTCTACGATAATCAATAAAAGTTGATTCTGAACCATGATCAACAAACGCCTTCTCGTAAAAAACCTTCTCGCCCATAACGATGAGAACAGCTTTTATGACAAAAAGCGGTTTATCGATATTGGCCAAAGGGAAGGCAAGGGAAAGTTTTTGAAACATGTGTGCGCACTTGCCAATAGCAATCCCAAGAACAATTCATTTATTGTCATCGGGGTAGAGGATGAGGACAACAAAATTGTCGGAGTCGACTTTTTTGACGATAGTAAGATTCAAAACTTGGTGAATGCTTATTTGGACAATCCACCATTAATATCCTATGAAAACATCCCCTTTCCGCATTTG
This sequence comes from Flavobacteriaceae bacterium, assembly GCA_049667765.1. Taxonomy (GTDB): domain Bacteria; phylum Bacteroidota; class Bacteroidia; order Flavobacteriales; family Flavobacteriaceae; genus JBATIN01. The sequence goes on along the minus strand of JBATIN010000126.1, from coordinate 1,043 downwards.
CCAGAAGGGAAGGTGGTAGGGCTGGTCACCATAAAATCGAACGGAAAGGTTTGTGCGCTTCGCAAAAACATTTGGAAATATTATGGAGGTTCCGTTTTTTTTAGAGAAGGTAGTATCAGCTTACCCAAAGCATACAATATTGAATTGAAAGATATTAATGCTGCAACGGTCGCGACCATCGAGCAGCACGCGATGAACAATATTGAACTCACCCTTGATGGTGTAATTGATTTTATCAACCATCGTCACCCAGATCTAGAGAGCAATTATAAGGTCTTTAAAGAACAGTTCGTGGTCTGCTGGGCCGGAAATAGAAAAAAAGTGAACGGCGAAATTTATTTTTCAAGGGTAGATATTGAATTGATCAATGAACAGGTTAAACTCTTTTATTCCACTTTTGATGAGATTACCATACGATATGACGATCATTCTTTTTCTACCATGGAGTATGTGCAACTAGGCCTGGGAAGTAAACAAGAGTATTACCCCTTAGAAAAAGTAGTGCTTACTTTTGATGATAATGGCACGTATCAAATACACAGTGATTTAATTTTTGAACCACCACAATTCGATAAAAAGACCCTGCACCATGTGTATAATACCAACAATGCACTACTGCATAAATTGGAGAAAAAAATAGCGCTGAAACTATCGGAAAAGAACGATTTAAAACATCTGCCCGACATTTATCTTATCTGTTATTTGAACGGTTTTGAGGAAGCCAAAGACCAAATGGAAGCCATTAGGCCCTTACTAAAAGCCTATGATTATAAAATTTACCAATCTTTAAAAGAAGCGCTTCGTATTTTACGAAAGGTGAAATATAATTGAGTTATTTGACCTGCGCATTTATCCAATCAGAGATGATGTTCAGAGCCTTTGGCGAAAAAGTCTGTTCAATAGTGCCGTACTCGCTTGGGGCTCCTGTTGCCGCTTCTTGAAAAAGATGATTGAGTTCTGGCAACATTTTTAGGGTCGCTTTTTTGTTGCCCCCTTTTTTCAAGGCTTTTTCTATGGCACCTAAATTTTCGGTAGGTGGTACT
>JBATIN010000125.1:0-16102 GCA_049667765.1 Flavobacteriaceae bacterium | reverse complement strand
ACCCTTTCGTTCATCACATCCAATACTTGTTGAAAATCAAAATAGGGGTTGAGACCGGCAAACAAAAAAGGACCCCATTGACGTAGCGGAAATTGATGAAGATCATCACAGGGCTTGGGAAAATCTTTAGTTTCCTTGAATTCAGGCATATGTTCAAATGCACCATCCAATTGAAATCGACGGCCATGATACCCGCAAATGAGCTTTTTGCTTTGAGTTGATTCTTTTACCACAAGATTTCCACGGTGCGTACAAACATTGCTCAGGCAATTAATGATGCCTTCATCATCACGGGTCAAGACCATGGGTTCGGTCAAATAATTGTCTAATAGGGTAAACGGGTATACTTTTCTTTTTGCATTAACTAGATTTTCATCACCGACCCATTGCCAAGTTCTATAGAAAATACGATTTTTAATAGCTTCGAAAACTTCGCGATCTCTATAAAAAGAAGCGGGTAAGGTTTCCGCTTTTGTGATATCAGGGTCGATGTGGAATTTTCGGATCACTAGGGATAGTTTTTTGTACATTTAAAAATATGGATTTCTTTTGGATAATAACATAACATCAATGAGCGAAGAAAAACCGACCAAAAAGCTCGGGCTCTGGATGAGCACTTCTTTGGTAATTGGAAATATGATCGGTGCGGGAATATTTCTTATGCCCTCCGCATTGGCCGCTTATGGTGGAATAAGTATACTCGGATGGCTTTTTTCGGCTGTAGGTGCTTTGTCTTTGGCCATGGTTTTTGGTAAGCTTAGTAGTATGGTGCCCGATAAAAGTGGTGGGCCGTATGTTTTTGCTAAAGTCGGTTTTGGCGATTTTGTCGCTTTTTTGGTCGCTTGGGGGTATTGGATTTCTATCTGGGTAGCAAACGCGGCAATTGCGATTGCTTTTGTAGGCGCTCTCAGTGTTTTTATTCCCGCTTTGGAAGAAAATAAATTACTGGCCGTATTAATTGGTTTAAGTGCAATTTGGTTATTGACCTGGATCAATTCAAAAGGGGTAAAGGAATCAGGAAAAATGCAGTTGGTTACCACCGCTTTGAAACTTGTCCCTTTGCTATTGATCATTATAGGCGGGTTTTTCTTCTTCAATCCTGATAATTTTTCGCCGTTTAATCTTAGTGACAAAAACACCTTTGGTGCGATTTCTATAACAGCGGCGATGACATTGTATGCTTATATGGGTGTTGAAAGTGCTACCATACCGGCAGCGAGTATCGAAAATCCTGAGAAAACCATTCCCAGAGCAACTATGTTGGGTACGGTCATTACCGCAATGGTCTATATCTTAGGTACGGTTATGATTATGGGTATGATACCACCCGAAATCCTCGCTAAATCTCCGGCACCTTATGCCGATGCGATGGAAATTATCAGTGGATCATGGGGAAGGGATCTGGTCGCCATCGGTGCCGCAATTGCCGCTTTTGGGGCACTCAACGGGTGGATTTTGGTGCAAGGCCAAATTGCGATGGCAACAGCGAAGGATGACCTTTTTCCTAAATTGTTTAAAAAAGAAAACAAGAATGGGGTGCCAATTCTTGGAATGATACTAGGAAGTACCTTGACTTCTGTCGTAATGTTGATGAACTATACCGACGGACTAGTAGATCAATTCAAGTTCTTGATTTTGCTTACGGCACTTTGTGTGCTAATTCCGTATTTATTCTCAGCGGCTTCCTATGTTCTGATTACGATTCAGAGAAAGGGTGATACAGCTAATTGGGTTTCTGTACTTGGTTTGGGAGGCCTCGCTTTTGCTTATTCTTTGTGGGCAATATTCGGTGCTGGCGAGGAAGCCGTTTTCTGGGGATTTATACTATTAATGTCTGGTATTCCCCTTTACGTTTATATGAAACGATGACCGCTTACATTTTTAGATAAAAGTCTTTGGTCAGGCTGATATATTCTTTGGTATACTGATGCCTTTCTTTTTCGATGGTCAGCTCTTCTTCTGTAATTGCTTTTTCTTTAAAAGAAAAATCCAATAGACTTCTTTTGATCTCTGTGGATGGATTGCCTCTGACCCTAAGTTTCCTTGTCGGATATAGTCCGAAAGACTCAGCTAGGTTAACAAAATTTTCCTCCTCTTTGTAGGGAATGATGGTAGCAAAAATTCCATCATTAGTAAGTAATTTCGAAACCCCATCCAAAAGTTCATCAAAGGGCAGGGATAGGTTTTGCCGTGCAGTATCCCTAGCGCTATTTCCACTGGATACCTCCTCAGAATAGAAGGGAGGGTTGGAAACAATCAAATCATATTTTTCGTCAATATCGTCCAAAAGTTCGTCCAACCCAGCATGATAGCAAAAAAGTCGATCTGCCCAAGGTGATGCCTCAAAATTCTCCACACATTGCTCGTAGGCCTCTTCGATAATTTCAATGGCTTCTATGGTTTCGGCCGTACTTCGTTGTGCGACCATTAAGGCGATGAGCCCGGTGCCCGCACCAATATCCAAAATGGAATCCGGATTATGGTCGATTGGGGCCCAGGCTCCAAGAATAACTCCGTCCGTACCGATTTTCATGGCACATCGTTCTTGGTGGATTGCGAATTCTTTGAATTTAAAGGGCTTGTTCATTTAGGTAATTTGCTATCAGTTCGAGCGCAGTGAGAACCCAAACAATTTCTCGACTCCGCTTGACATGACCGAAGAGCGTTTTTAAAGTTTTAAGGTGTATTTTCTAGTATAAAACTGTCAACTGTCGACTGCTATTTCGTACTGTCTACCGAACCGGCTTCCCGAGTCTCCGAACCTTCCAATTCAAGAAGCGAATCGCCCAAACGTTGGCGCATATCGTTGGCCAAAACCTTTATTTTATCCACAATTTCAGGATGTTCTTCCGCCACATTTTTTGTTTCACTAATATCATTGACGACATCATACAATTCAATTTCTTCAAGATCAACCATTCGGTATTCCCCAGGTAGGCCATCCTTGCCTGGTTCTTGCCCGTCCATAGTTCTGTAGGTGTGCGGAAAGTAGAGTTTCCATTTTCCATATCGAACCCCAAAAAGTTCGTTTACCCGGTAATAAAAGAAATAGGCTTTTTGTGGACTTTCTTCCGATTGCCCCGTCAACACTTGCCAGGCACTTTTGCCATCGATAGTTTTTGAAGGAAGCTCGGCCCCGGTTATTTCGGCGATGGTAGGAAGCATATCGATCGCCATAATCGGGGTTTCGATTATTTTGCCCGCTTCCAATTTTCCAGGATATTTTGCGATAAACGGCTCGCGTTGGCCACCTTCCCAAGCGGTGCCTTTGCCTTCCCGAAAGGGTAATGCGCGTCCTGCATGATTTCCGTAAGCTAACCACGGACCGTTATCCGAAGTAAAAATAAGCAAAGTATTATCGGTCAATCCATTGGTTTCAAGCGCTGCAATGATTTGCCCCACCGACCAATCGATTTCCATAATCACATCCCCATAGAGTCCGCGATTCGATTTGCCTTTAAACTTATCGGAAACGAACAAGGGCACATGGGGTTGTGGGTGCGGTACATATAAAAAGAAGGGCTTGTCTTTGTTTCTTTTTATAAAATCAACACTTCGTTCCGTAATTTGGGTAGTTAGGTTGGTCTGATCGGTCAAGGTGTCGATTACTTTTTCATTTTCAAAAAGTGGCAGCGGTCCAAAGTTGAAAATAGGTCCCTGCTGCGGATGCAAGGGCCACATATCGTTAGAATAGGGAATGCCGAAGTATTCGTCGAAACCATGTTTGGTGGGCAGAAAATCTGGGTGGTCGCCCAAGTGCCATTTACCAAATATTCCGGTAGCATAGCCTTTGGCTTTCAGCATTTCTGCAAGGGTGGTCTCTGATTGATTCAACCCTTTTTTACTATTGGGCATCATGGCGTTATGGATACCAATACGGTTAGGATAACAACCTGTTAAGATTCCTGCTCTTGAAGCCGAGCAGACAGCTTGGGCCGAATAAAAACTGGTCAATTTAATACCATCGGCAGCCATTTGATCTAGATTGGGAGTGGCAATATCATTGGCCCCGAACACGCCTACATCGCCATAGCCCTGATCATCGGTAAAAATAAGGACGATGTTTGGTTTTTTTGTTTCCTTAGAAACTAGTTTTTCCGACTTCTCTTTACATGCCACAAAGGCAATGAATACTAAGGCAATGAAAATATTTCTTGTCATTTTATTAGGATTAGAAAAGCAAAGAAACGCTTGGGAAGGTGGCCAATTCGGTTGTAATCGCAAATCATTTCACTTCCAAAGAACCCCTTTTACAGTTAAAATTGAAATCAACAGTATGTAGAATTTAACGGTTTGAACTTCTCCACTTTATTCGATAGATTATGAAATGCTTGTAAGATGGTTTAAATTTAGCTAATTTTCCTTTACTTGGTTCAAGTCATTACTACATAAGCAACAGAAGCTATGAACATAGATTCCTCCTTTAAAAATAATATTTCAATAGCTACGGTACTTTCTTTTATAATTGCTACGAGCTTCATATTCCTACTGGTCGGTTGCGCGCCTAAAGAGAAAGCGCCTGATAATGTAGCCAAAGTCATTGCATCCATGTCCGATACCTTACCGAAACTGGCGATACCTGATGATGTAGATCCCGAACATGAAGATTGGAAAGGAGCCGATTTGGAACCCAAACAGCCCGTACTGCCCTTGTACCCTACGGAGGAAGCGAAACGCTTTATTTTACCCGAAGGGTATAAGATCGAACCTATACTTACCGAACCTCAAATTGAACAACCTGGTGCCATTGCATTCGATGGTAACGGCAGAATGTATGTGTTAGAACTGCGCACGTATATGTTGAACGCCGATTCGGAAGGTGAACTTGAGCCGGTTAGTAGAATTTCACGTTGGGAAGATGTGGACAATGATGGCATTTATGAAAAAGGTTCCGTTTTTGTGGATGGGTTGATCTTTCCGAGATTTGTACTGCCCTACGGCAAAGATTGCATTTTGGCCATGGAGTCCGATGCCGATATCGTATATAAATACACCGATACCACGGGTGACGGCAAGGCCGATAAAAAGGAATTTTTTACCGATAAATACGGGCGCGCAGGAAATGTAGAACATCAACAGGCCTTTATGTACTATAATATGGACAATTGGCTGTACAGTACCTATAACGCCTTTCGTGTTAAAGAAACACCTAACGGGGTGGTACGTGAAAATACAGGGTATAATCGGGCCCAATGGGGTGTTACGCATGATGATGACGGTAAACTTTGGTTTTTAGGGGGAGCAAGTGGCCTACCTTCCCAATTTCAGTTTCCTGTGCATTACGGTAATTTTGTATATGAGAACGATTATGCGGAAGGGTTTGAAGAACCCTGGGGAGAGCCCATAAAAATAGGGGATCTGCAAGAAGGTATGGATCGTGTTCGTGAAGACCATGGCGGGCCTAAAAGGGTTACCGGTGCCGCGGGAAATGATATTTACAGAGGCGATCGCTTGCCCAAGGAATTGTATGGTCAATTATTTTACGGTGAACCCGTGGCGCGTATTGTGCGTCAGGTAAATCCTGTGGTCACCGAAGGCTTGACCACCTTGCACAACGCTTTTCAAGACCAAAAATCCGAGTTTCTAAAATCTACCGACCCCTTGTTCAGGCCTGTAGATATGACTACGGCACCCGACGGTACGCTCTATATTACCGACATGTACCATGGTATAATTCAAGAAGGTAATTGGGCGCAAAAAGGAACTTACCTAAGGGCTAAAATTGAACAATATCAGTTAGATAAGGTAATTCAGCTAGGCAGAATTTGGCGCATCACCCACGAAAGTAAAGAGCGTGACAAGACTAGGCCAAGAATGTTTGAAGAGACACCGGCCGAATTGGTAAAACATTTGTTACATCCGAATGGTTGGTGGCGAGATACCGCCCAAAAGTTGATCGTACTTTCACAAGATCGAAGCATTGCCCCGCAGTTGGAGGCTTTGGTCAAACAACGAAAGAACCTTTTGGCCCGATTTCACGCCTTGTGGAGTTTAGAAGGTTTAGGCATGCTCAAGCCAGCTATGGTAGATGACTTGTTTAAAGACCCTGAACCACGTATGCGTATTCAAGCTATACGCGCCAGCGAGAGCTTATATAAATCAGGGAAAAAGTCTTTGGGTAACGCCTATTTAAGCCTTGTGGGCGATCCAAATGTTGATGTTGCCATTCAGGCCATGCTTACAGCGAATATTCTAAAAGTACTGTCACTCGACACAAAAATAGAGGCGGTTTTGAAAACCAACAAGGCCAAAGGTATTCAGACTATCGGGGCACAAATAGTAAATCCGCCCGAGACGCGAAAATGGTGGGAAATTCCGGGTTCCGATATTTCAGAATCGCAAAAACAGCTATTGCAGCAAGGGCAGATCATCTTCAACGAGCTCTGTGTTCAGTGCCACGGCAACGACGGTATGGGTACCCCGGTCGGTGATGGGCTGGTTATGGCGCCCCCGTTGGCGGGTTCGGTAAGGGTAAGTGCGCATCCGGAATATTCCATAAAGACCATAATGTACGGACTTGAAGGCCCGATCGAAGGTAAGAGCTATACGGCAGGGATTATGGTGGGCAATAAAGAACAGTCTGATGAATGGATCGCGAGTATTGCATCTTACATACGAACCAATCTTTCCAACGAAGCCACCCTAGTTTCAGCCCAAGATGTAGCAAAAGTAAGATCCGAGACCAACCAAAGAAGAACCGCTTATCGGTTTGATGAACTAATGCACTCAGTGCCCCAAATTCTTGTCCCGTCCGACCAATGGAAAATAACGGCCAGCCATTCGGTACCTACCCGTATCGGGGGTACGGCCTCGCCGCGAAGTGCGTTTAATTTTGAAGGATGGAGTACAGGAGGAAATCAAGAAAAAGGCATGTGGTTTCAGATAGGGTTTCCTGAAGCGACAAGTGTTTCCGAGCTGCATTTTAATTCACCACCAATATCAAGAGGCTGGCGGCCCGATGCACCACCGCCATTACAGACTTATGCTCGTGAGTATAAACTTGAAGCCTCCGTAGATGGAGTGAACTATACCGAAGTGGTCAAGGGAAAAGGAGAGCATGCCGATGTTTTTTTACGCTTTGAGCCCGTTCGTGCCAAGTTTTTAAAAATGACTTTGCTCGATAGTTTTGGCCCACAGGAAGATATTGAAATACCTTGGGCGATACGGCAAATGAAAGTATTTGGGGCAAAAGAAGAAGTAAACAAGGTACAAAACCTAAAATAAAAAGATAATGAGAAAGAGCAATGAAGCCATAAATAGAAGAAAATTTATCGGATCAATGGCTATACTTGCTGTGGGAACAACGGTAACAGGGTCTTCTTTATTTGCATCTCCTGGTTTTTTGCATAGCCCCGCAAAGCCAAACTCGGTCATAAAAGGAGTGCAGATTGGCGTTATTACCTATTCTTTTCGAAGTATGCCCGATCAGAGTGCCGAGGCCACCTTGCAATATGTTTTGGACTGTGGGATCAATGCTATAGAACTCATGGGGGATCCTGCAGAATCTTTTGCTGGTAAGCCCGATATTCCGATTGATCGTGGTGCATTTTGGGGATTGTTACGGACAAAGCGAGAGGGCGCGATTTCAAGTGAACAAGAACAACAACTGTTGACCATGCAGTCTAAAATGGATATCTATAATCGGGAAGTAGCCGACTGGCGCAAAGGCGTTTCGATGGCCAAGTTTCGTGAACTGCGCAAAATGTATAATGATGCCGGGGTCAGCATTTATGCCTTTAAGCCAAATACTTTTGGGAAGGACAATACCGATGACGAAATAAATTTCGGAATGAAGGCGGCAAAAGTATTGGGGGCGAGCCATGTTACACTCGAACACCCTGCCGATGATGCACATACCCAAAAACTTGGAAATATGGCCCAAAAGCATGGCATTTCAGTGGCTTATCATGGTCATGAGCAGCAGACCCCTACCTTTTGGGATACCGCCTTAAGGCAATCTCCTCATAACGCCCTCAACCTTGATCTCGGCCATTATGTGGCGGCGGGCAATAAAGCTCCCTTGGAAATTATTGAAAGCAAGCACGAGCACATTATGAGCATGCATACCAAAGATCGTCAAACCCCTGAAAACGGTAAAGGCAATGTTTTATGGGGAACTGGGGATACACCAATTGCCGAAGTATTACGATTGATTCGTGACAAAAAATACCAATTTCCGGCTACTATAGAGTTGGAGTATGATATTCCCGAAGGTTCCAATGCTATTGAAGAGGTGAAAAAATGTTTGGCCTATTGTAAAACTGCTTTAGAATAATAGTGGTTTTTTTAGCGTGTCTATAGCTATGTTTGAAATGACACTATAAAACCCGGCTTTCGAAATAATTGTTGCGAATAGAATCCATTTCCCTATTACCCTTTGCGATAGCTTCGACCTTTTGCCAAAGTTTTTCGGATAGCAAATGCTTTAATGGCTGTTTCAGGTTCGGAATTTCGCTAAAAACGGAAAGTAGCGCCTTGTCCCAAACTTTATGATATTTTAAAAGATCATCAGGATATACTATTTTTCTATCGCTGCCTTCATCAATGGCTTCAAAGGGTTCGGGTATGTTAAGATAACCGTAATCATCCGTTAACTGTTCACCAGGCTGGATATCTCGTATAGCCACTTCAAAATCATAAGCCGTAGTCAAACAATTGCTATTAAAACTATGGTTTACATAGCGACCGTTATCCCAACAAAGCACAAAATTTCCTTTATTGTTACGGTAGGTATAAAAATCAAGAATATCCTGGTAAAGTTGGTCCATATTGCTGACATCTTCGGGAGTAAATTCACGATCTAATTTATCTAGTGCCCAAGTAATGGTTCCTGCAGGAATGAATTTGGTTGCGACTACACCATGTCCTATTTCAGGACTAATAAAGCGCAATTCGGTATGTGGATGTATCATTGTTTGTAATCAAAAAAGAGTTAAGGTTAGAAAGATTAAAAGTATATTGTTTTTGTATACGTTTAAATTTTATTTTTAGATTTTTCAACATTTTATTGACAGCGACGATGCGCTTGGCTTTACGAATATTTCGAGGAAAGTTGAGAAGTATTGATTTGTAGTTTAGGAAGCATACACCTAGTCCTCAAGGAAATAAGATGTTCAATTTATTCCTTTTTGGAGTTCTACAAGCGCGGCGTTTGTATAAAGGAGGATCTGAAAAATTGTAATTACCCAAGATATAAGGCTACAAGACCATCAGGTGTAGTAACTTCGATCGTCTTGTTCTCGCGATCTACTTTGGTAATGATGTCATCATTGATCGGTATCAACAATTGCTTCTCGCCTTTTAGTACCTCGAAAAGGGCTTGCGCGGTCGTATCATTTACACTTTGTATCGTGCCGATATCACCGTGAACGCTATCTTGTATCGTAAAGCCGATTACCTCGTGAAAATAAAATTTATTCCCTTCCAATTTAGGAAGAAATTTTAAGGGTAGGTATAAAGCAGCCCCCATGATGCGATCGGCATCGGCCTCTTCGTTTACTTCTTCAAAATCGATGCGCAACAGGTTCGATTTGTGCAAACGACAACGGCGAATAAAAAATGGAACCAGATTGTTTCCTAAAGAAACAAAAACCGATTCCATGTTTTCGTATATCTCGGGCTCATCGGTATCGAGTTTTATCAATACCTCGCCCTTAAAACTATATTTTGAAACGACTTTGCCCAGATAGAAACACTCCTCTTTGCGCATCGTTACGAATTTTTTTTATTCTTCTTCGCCAGCAGCAGCGGGTTTCACTTCTTCATCAGCTTTCGCTTCTGCTTCTTCTGGCTTGGCCTCAACAACGGCTTCCTCTACTACTTCGGCAGGAGCCGCTTCTGCTTCAGGTGCAGCTTGAACTGGTGCCTCAGCGGCAGTTTCTTCTTCTGCTGGTGCTTCAGGTGCCTCAGCTTCAACGGCAGCCAATGCACGTTGTTCGTTCACTTCTTTTTCTGCTTTTAAAGCAGCAGCCCTTGCGTCGGCTTTCGCTTTATCCAAGCCACCTATTTTGTTGGCTATAGTAGCTTGTTTTTCATCTAACCAAGCGTTGAATTTTTCATCGACTTGCTCTTCGGTCAAAGCGCCTTTTCTAACACCGCCTAAAAGATGGTGCTTTAACATTACTCCTTTGTATGAAAGAATGGCTCTGGCAGTATCGGTAGGCTGTGCCCCGTTCTGTAACCAAGTTACTGAATTATCGATATTAAGTTCAATGGTTGCAGGGTTGGTGTTTGGGTTGTAGATCCCTAATTTTTCCAAGTATTTACCATCTCGTTTTGCGCGGCTATCGGCGGCAACGATCCAATAGAAAGGTTTTCCTTTTTTACCGTGTCTCTGTAATCTAATCTTTACTGGCATATCACATTAATTTGTAGGGTGCCCGACCCAGGTTATTAATTCTTTTTTGTCCCTTAAAGGGCTGCAAATATACTTCAATTTGGGTAATACACAATAGTCTGTAAACTATTTCTTTTTATTCCCTCTCCACTAATTGATCCGCACCCAGTACCAGTTTTGATTTATGTGCTGCCACCAAGGCATATATCTTCGAGATGGTTTCAGGGTGCTTTGCCCCAATATCAAATTGTTCCCCTGGGTCATGGTTTAGATTGTACAATAATGGTGGATTATGTTCTTGTCGTTCCCCGAATTGCCCATATTCCCCTTGGGTTATAAAATGCGCCTTGAAATCTCCAAGTCGAACTGCATAAAGCTCGGTGCCCCGATAGTAGAACATATTATCTCTAGAGCTTGGTTCATCGCCCAGCAAAATGCCGCTCAAATCGACCCCATCTACAATTCGGTCATTCGGTATGGTTACCCCGGCCAAAGTGCTGAAGGTGGTAAAGAGATCCATTGTGGAGCCAATATCTTGGACCACGCCTGTTTTTATGTTACCCGGTCCCCAGAAAATGGCAGGTTCGCGCATGCCGCCTTCCCATGTCGTGCCTTTACCGGCCTTGAGCAATCCGGCACTGCCGCCATGGAGTTTAAAGGGCAACCATGGGCCGTTATCCGAAGTAAAGACAACAATGGTGTTTTCGGCCAAGCCTTCTTCCTTTAGGGTTGCCAGAATTTTTCCGACCCCGTTATCGATTTCCTCAATGACATCCCCATAAAGCCCTCTTTTGCTATTACCCTTGAATGCATCAGAGGCAAATAGGGGAATATGGGGCAGGTTGTGTGCCAAATACACAAAAAAGGGCTTGTCTTTATGTTGCTTGATATACGAAACGGCTTCGTCTGAATATCGGGTGGTTATCGTATTTTGGTTGGCCGGCCGTTCGATAATTTCCGTATTTCGAAATAAGGGTACATTGAAATGTTCTGTCTTTATAGAATCATCGGGCTGTTGCCAATATTCTTTGTTCAGCCCTGAAACCATATCCATATCATTGGAATATGGGATGCCAAAATAATAGTCGAAACCGTTGTTCGTAGGCAAGTAGTGTACTTTGTGGCCTAGATGCCATTTGCCGATACAGGCAGTCGCATAACCGGCTTTCTTTAATTGCTCGGCCAAAGTAATCTCTGCAGCCGGGAGTCCGTTTTTGGAGTCGGGAAAAAGGACGCGTTGTTTATTGCTCGCCATGCCACTTCTAACAGGCAATCTGCCGGTAAGTAAAGCGGCCCTGCTGGGGGTGCAGACGCTGGCCCCGGCATAGAAATTCGTCCACTTTTGGCCTTCCGTTGCCATTCGGTCGAGATGGGGAGTTTTGATAGTTGGGTGTCCGTAAACGCCTAAATCGCCGTAACCCAGATCGTCTGCGAAGATGATGACGAAGTTTGGGGGTGTTTTATGATCCTGACCTTGGCAATTAATTATACAAAGCGAAACAACCAAAACGGAGATTATGAAATTTTTCATTTTTGATGGTTTGAAAACTTTGAATATAGGTATTATACCTTAAATTATAAATAAAAGCTGATGTAACTAGGCGTTAATAACTCCTAACAACTCAAAATTAGCCAAGCGACACTTTTTAGTATTTTTATAGGCTCTAAAATAGTTGGCAGTTGCAGTGGGCGGTTTAAAAATTAAAGGTTGAAAGCACCAAGCGACCTTGAGCCTTGAACGACTGCAAAGCAGTCATTGAACCTTGAACTTTTTTTTACATAACATGTATTTAATCTTCGACACCGAAACTACCGGACTTCCTAAAAACTGGAATGCCCCCATAACCGATACCGACAACTGGCCGCGTTGTATTCAGATCGCTTGGCAATTGCACGACGCCATGGGAAATTTGGTCGATCATCAAGATTATCTAATACGTCCCGATGGGTTCAATATTCCTTTTGACGCAGAGCAGATTCATGGGATCTCTACCGAATTGGCGACCCAAAAGGGGGTAGCTCTTGCGGAGGTTTTGGAAAAGTTCAATGTGGCCATGTCGAAAACCAAGTTCATCGTAGGTCAAAATGTAGGGTTCGACCTCAATATTATGGGGGCGGAGTTCCATCGCATGGGGGTGGAAAATCGATTACAAGAACTTCCTGTTCTGGATACCTGTACCGAAGAAACGGCTTTGCTTTGTCAAATTCCTGGAGGGCGGGGCGGAAAATTCAAGCTTCCTACCTTGACCGAGCTTCATGAATATCTTTTCAACCAACCTTTTGCCGAGGCACATAATGCAACGGCAGACGTTGAAGCCACAACGAGATGTTTTCTAGAACTTATTCGAAGAGAACATTATCCCGCAGAAAAACTCGACGTACAGCCCGATTATTTCGAGAATTTCTCCGAGGCCAATCCGCAGGAAATTTCGCTTATCGGATTAAAGCATATCAACCTTAAAAAAGCATCGAAAAAAATAGCCGATGTCCTTTGGGAAAAAGATTCGGGCGGCGTATCCAAAGAAGAAATAAAGGAAAACATTAAAACGCTGGAAGACGCGCAATATGTTCACCTTCATAATCACTCCCAATTTTCGGTACTGCAATCGACCATCAATATCAAAGACCTGGTCAAAGCTACGGCAGATAACCAAATGGAGGCCGTGGCAATTACCGATCATGCGAACATGATGGGTGCGTTTCATTTTGTAAAAGAAGTAGGGGCCCACAACAAAGCCGTGAAAGAGCGTAACAGAATTGCCGAAGAACATGGCGAGCCGGCTTTAGAGAAAGAAATAAAACCTATTATCGGCTGTGAATTTTTTGTCTGTGACGACCATCTCAATAAAAATGTAAAAGATTATGGGTACCAAATTGTACTCTTGGCCAAGAACAAAAAAGGGTATCATAATCTGGCAAAAATGTCGTCGATCGCCTATACCGATGGATTTTACTACGTGCCCAGAATCGACCGAAAGGTTATATCACAATACAAGGAAGATATTATCGTATTGACAGGTAACCTCTATGGCGAAGTGCCGGGAAAGGTGTTGAACGTGGGCGAAAATCAGGCAGAGGAAGCACTACTTTGGTGGAAGGAACAATTCGGAGATGACCTGTACATGGAAATCATGCGACATGGGCAAGAAGATGAGAATAGGGTCAATCTAGTTTTGACGGAATTTGCCAAAAAGCATGAGGTAAAAATGGTGGCGACGAACAATACTTATTACTGTGCGAAAGAAGATGCCGATGCCCATGACATTTTACTCTGTGTGAAAGATGGCGAAAAACAGGCTACGCCCATCGGTAGAGGTCGCGGTTATCGCTATGGGTTACCCAATCATGAGTACTACTATAAGTCACAGGAGGAGATGAAGGCCCTATTTAAAGACATCCCCGAAGCCATTTTGAACATTCAGGAAGTGGTCGATAAGATCGAACCTTTTGAGCTGGCGCGAGATGTGCTCTTGCCAAAATTCGATATTCCACAAGATTTTAAAATTGCCGAAGATGAAGCTGATGGCGGCAAACGAGGTGAAAACGCCTATTTAAGACATATTACCTATGAGGGGGCCAAAAGGCGCTATGCAGAAATTACGCCAGAAATTGAGGAACGTATAGATTTTGAGCTAAAGACTATTGAGAATTCAGGCTACCCAGGGTACTTCTTAATTGTTGAGGATTTTATTCGCGAAGCCCGAAATATGGATGTTTCGGTAGGGCCAGGTAGGGGGTCGGCAGCTGGCTCGGTGGTTGCCTATTGTTTGAAGATTACCAATATCGACCCCTTAAAATACGACTTGCTTTTTGAGCGGTTCTTAAATCCTGATCGTGTGTCCATGCCCGATATCGATATTGATTTCGATGATGAAGGCCGAGGTCGTGTTATGGATTATGTGATCAAAAAATATGGCGCCAATCAGGTCGCCCAGATCATTACCTATGGTACTATGGCAGCGAAATCATCGATTCGTGATACCGCAAGGGTTTTAGACCTGCCTTTGGGCGATGCCGATCGCATTGCCAAGTTGATTCCCACCATGTCCAAATTGGGCAAGATTTTCGGGAAGACCGATGCGGAATTGAAAAAGCAGTTTAGGGCAGATGATTATGACAAAGTCAACCAGTTACTCAATATATCGGAGGGCGACGACCTAGAAGGTCAGACCTTAAAAATGGCCCGGACTTTGGAGGGCTCGCTAAGAAATACAGGAATACATGCCTGTGGGGTAATCATTACCCCGGGCGATATTACCAATTATGTGCCCGTTGCCACTGCCAAAGATTCCGATCTTTATGTGACCCAATTCGATAACTCGGTGGTGGAAAGTGCGGGCTTGTTGAAGATGGATTTCTTGGGATTGAAAACCCTAACCCTGATCAAAGACACCGTAAAGATCGTAAAGGCGAAACACGGAATTGAACTAGTACCTGATGATTTTCCGCTAGACGATGAAAAGACCTATGAGCTTTTTCAAAAAGGCGATACGGTAGGCATATTTCAGTACGAATCCCCAGGAATGCAAAAACACATGAAGGACCTAAAACCTTCGGTTTTTGATGACTTGATTGCCATGAATGCCCTTTACCGACCAGGGCCAATGGAGTATATACCTGAATTTATCCAACGTAAAAACGGGATGGCCGAAATCAAGTATGACCTTCCCGATATGGAAGAGTACCTGAAAGAAACCTACGGTATTACGGTTTACCAAGAGCAAGTGATGTTGCTTTCCCAAAAATTGGCCGGCTTTTCAAAAGGTGATGCCGACGTGCTGCGTAAGGCCATGGGAAAAAAGATATTCGCAGTGCTTCAAAAAATGAAGCCCCAGTTTTTAGAAGGAGGCGAGGCTAAAGGGCATCCGAAGGAAATCCTTGAAAAAATATGGAAAGATTGGGAAGCCTTCGCCGCTTACGCCTTCAATAAAAGTCACTCGACCTGTTACGCTTATATCGCGTATCAGACGGCCTATTTAAAGGCGCATTACCCTGCCGAGTATATGGCCGCCGTACTGAGCAATAACATGAACGACATTAAACAGGTCACCTTCTTTATGGAAGAGTGCAAGCGCATGGGCCTTGATGTGCTCGGGCCCGATGTCAATGAATCGTATTACAAATTTGCAGTGAACAAGGCTGGGGCGGTTCGTTTTGGAATGGGGGCAATTAAGGGCGTTGGACGTTCGGCCGTTGAAACTATTGTAGATAACAGAAAGGAAGACGGACCTTATAGATCGGTCTTTGACATGGCGAAGCGTATTGATTTGCGCGCCGCCAATAAAAAAGCCTTCGAGAATTTAGCAGTTGCAGGCGGATTCGACTCGTTCGGTACTACGCATAGGGCCCAATATTTTCATGATGAGGGCGATGGTGTTACCTTTTTGGAAAAGGTGATGAAGTATGGGTCGAAATTTCAAGAGAACCAAAATTCTGCCCAAGTAAGTCTTTTCGGCGATGCCAGTGAGGTGCAAATACCCGAGCCTACCGTGCCACCTTGCGAAGAGTGGGGCACGATGGAGAAATTAAGAAGAGAAAAAGAAGTGGTGGGAATCTATATTTCGGGCCATCCTTTAGATGATTTTAAGACCGAGATCAATGCTTTTTGCAATGCGAGTGTATCTTGTGCAAGTGAATTAGAGAAGTATGTGAACAGAGAACTTTCTTTTGCAGGCGTGGTTACCGATGTGCAACATCGTATTTCAAAAAACGGCAAGGGCTGGGCCTCGTTTTCTATTGAAGATTATACCGATACCTTCGAGTTTA
>JBATIN010000124.1:0-9331 GCA_049667765.1 Flavobacteriaceae bacterium | reverse complement strand
CTGAGTCGCGGTCAATGCCCAAGGTCAGTTGGGTCAAGTCATTTGAGCCGATGGAGAACCCATCGAAGATTTTGGCAAACTCCTCAGCCAGGATCACATTACTCGGAATTTCAACCATAGTATAGATTTCAAGGCTGTTCAAGCCTCTTTTCAATCCGTTCTCTTCCATGATCGTTACGACTTTTTTGCCCTCCTCCAAGGTTCTGCAAAAAGGAACCATCACTTTTAGGTTATCAAGCCCCATGGTTTCCCGTACTTTTTTGATGGCGGCACATTCGAGGGCAAATCCCCCTTTATACAAATCGCTATAATATCTTGATGCGCCCCGAAAACCCAACATCGGGTTTTCCTCGTCCGGTTCAAAATCCTTGCCGCCGATAAGGTTGGCATATTCGTTGGTCTTGAAATCGCTCAACCGAACAATGACTTCCTTCGGATAAAATGCCGCCGCAATGGTGGCGATACCCTGTGAAAGATGATCAATAAAATAGTCTTCCTTATTCGCATAGCCATGGGTCAGTTTGTTGATCTGTCGAATTACGCTTGCATTTTTTATTGAATCGAACTTGACCAAAGCCATGGGATGTATTTTTACGGAGTGCGTTATTATAAATTCCATCCGCAGCAATCCCACCCCGTTATTGGGATAAAACGATAATTGAAATGCATTTTCGGGATCGGCAAGAATCATTTTGGCCTCGGTTTGAGGCATCTTTATATTCGAAAAATCAATTTCTTTTTCCTTGTAGCGAAGTTTTCCTTCGTAGATATATCCTGTTTTTCCTTGTGCGCATGATAGGGTTATGGTCTCCCCATCTTTGATAGCGGTAGTGGCATTACCGCAGCCCACTATTGCCGGAACACCCAATTCTCGCGCTACGATGGCCGCATGGCTTGTTCTGCCTCCTTTGTTAGTGATGATTCCACCTACTTGCTTTAACAATGGATCCCAATCAGGGGTAATCGTGTCGGTAACTATGATATGGTCCGTGGTCAGCTTTTTGGCATCTTTAGGTGCTTTTAGCAAGATTGGGATTCCGACCTTTATTTTAGACCCTACGGCATTCCCCATGGTCAAGACCTTCCCTTTCTCATCTAGTTTGTATTCGATATGTAGATTTTTATTCTTGCTGTGATGAACCGTTTCTGGTCTTGCCTGAATAATGAAAAGTTCGTTTGTAAGTCCGTCTTTGGCCCATTCAATGTCCATGGGTTTTTGATAATGTTTTTCTATCAACAAAGCCCACTTTGCCAAAACGATTATTTCATCGTCGGAAAGTACGAACTGCTTTTGCCTTGGTTTTGGCGTATGAATATTTATCGTCGGATCACCGGTTTTTATTTTCGAATAGATCATGGTCAATTTCTTCTCGCCCATTTTTTTCTGAATGATAGGAAAATTCCCTTGCTCCAAAATAGGTTTAAAGACATAAAACTCATCTGGATTAACGGCACCTTGAACAATGTTTTCTCCCAAGCCCCAAACACCCGAGAGCAAAATAACATTCTCAAAACCAGATTCGGGTTCAATGGTAAAGCCTACTCCCGAACACCCTTTGTCGGCCCTTACCATTTTCTGTACCCCGACGGAGAGGGCTACCTCGCTATGTTTAAAACCTTTGTCATCACGGTACTTTATTGCACGATTTGTATAAAGCGAGGCAAAGCACTTTTTGACCGCTTCGAGCAGGGCCGCATTGCCTTCGATATTCAAAAAGGTATCATGTTGTCCGGCAAAACTGGCATCGGGCAGGTCTTCTGCTGTAGCGCTACTTCTTACGGCCACAGCACAATTTGCCTCAGTGCATAGGTTTGTATAGGCCTCGATTATTTTTTGGGAAAGCGCTGCGGATAATTTTCCACCTAAAATCAATTTGCGGGCCTTTTCGCCAATTTTGTTCAAGTTGGAATACTTTTTTGTATCCAATTCCGCCAAAACCTCTTGCAAGGATTTGCGTAGTCCATTTTCATCCAAATAATTCCAAAAAGCAGTTGAAGTGGTTGCAAACCCATCTGGAACCATGACCCCTTGAGAAGTCAGTTTTTGGAACATTTCACCCAAAGAGGCATTTTTACCACCTACTTGGGGTACATCTTGAATGCCGATTTCATTGAAGCGTTTGATAAGGTTTCTCATGTGCTGAATTTTAGAAGTGTAAAAGTCGAATGGTTAGGTCTGTGCTGCAATGATCTGAATCAGTTATAGACTGCTACCCACCATTTTACATATCAGACCTCGTGGCTCGGAGTCACAAAAGATATGGTGCGACTATTCATTCCTGACTTTTCCAGTAATTTCATTGATCTTTATTCGATATACGATGGGCGATGTTCCCATTGTGCCAAGTTTGCTCGAAAACTCATGAATGAATTGAAGGTTCTTATCCTCTTTACGGTTGATAATATCTTTAACGCCAAGTGAAAATTGATGGAGAAGGTTCTTGGCATCAATGCTTCTAAGTTCTTCAAATGTACCGTGGATCAGAACAGATTTCCAATTCGATACCGATGCTATGTCATCGACCTGTAACGCCACCAATTGATTTTTTCGCATTGCATCCATCTTATGGCCTTCCAAAGAGTAGCTAATGATACTATTTTCGGGCTCCTCGTAATAGAAGTATGTAATTGGAATTACAAACGGACTTTCGCCCACAATATAGCCCAAATGACCAATATAATTATTGCGGAGTAGTGTTAAACACTCTTCTTTTTTTAGATTTTTTATCATGTTTTTTGTTTTTTAGCGGTTTGCTTGAATGAACATTCTACCTCGATTGTTTTTTAATAGGGAACAATACCAAAACCCATGTTAAGAAGGAAAATTCCCAACAAAAACAGGAGCACATAAATGACCTGTACCAACTTAATATTGTTTATTTGAAGGCTGGCAGCAAAACGTTGGGGAAAGGAAAAGAGAGTAATGCCTATTAAAAGTGATATCCAACCGATCAACGTTAAAATTATGCGCCAATCATTCGTCCAATTATTATGGAACAACATATTCAAAAGCCCCACGATAATAGCTACAAATGCCGTTATAAGCGCAAATTTTGGGTCTTTTAAATACTCAAAGATATCTCCAATTCGCTGCGGATTAAAACTCAGCACTAAAAAGAAAATGATGAGATAAGAACCCCAAAACTTTGCCAAAAAAAGCGATACTTCCATTATCAAGTGATTTATGGTCAAATGTAATAGGATGCGAGTAGTAGTCAAATGATTTTGGTCATAGCTCAGTTCTGTTCAACATTCAAATAGTAATCAATAATCTCCACGACTGACGTAGGTCATTGTGAATAACTTAAGACCTTTCTAAGTTTGACCCGATGAACATAAGTTTATCGATTCACTTAACTAATAATTAAAATACTAACATCATGAAAAAAATTGTCTTAGGTCTCTTAGCAATTGGACTGACCACCCAAGCTTTTTCTCAAATCGTTAAAACGGAGCAACTATCCGAGGTTACGGTTTATGCCACCAACTACAAGTATTTGAACAATGTAAATACCGGAGAGGTGGCCTCAGTGCCCGTTGAATTATTACAGCGCAAAGTAGCTGCCTATAATGTAAAGGATTCTGATTTCTACCAAGATGACTACGATCTTTATAATGTTACCTTTTATATACCCCAAGGTAAAATTTTGGCGGCTTACGATAATGAAGGCAAACTTATTAGAACAGCTGAAAAATTCACTGACATCAATTTGCCAATTGCGGTTAAAAAGGCGGTACTAGATCGATTTCCAGAATGGACAATCACAAAAGATGTGTATTTGGTAAATTATACCGATAGAAAAGGTGCCAATAAAACCTATAAAATAAAGCTGGAAAATGGCGACCAAATACTGCGTGTAAAACTCGATGAAACCGGAGAATTTCTTTAATGTTCCTTGATTAATCTTAAAAATAATAGAACGAATATGTCAGTATTAAAAGTCATAGAGATTTTAGGTAATTCAACCGTGAGCTTTGAAGATGCCGTTAAGAACGTAATCAAAGAAGCGTCGAAATCCGTAAAGAATATCAAATCGGTCTATCTGAAAGATATGCAAGTAAAAGTCGACAATAATCAGATTTCTGAATATCGAGTTAATGCCAAAGTTACCTTTGGTATTATGGAGGAATAGATTTTTGTTTAGTTATTCCAAAGGCGCCTTTTAAAGTAATCGATTACTTTAAACGGCGCCTTAATTATTTAAACAACAATTTTCTATCGGGATACAAAATACTAAATCTAGTGTTAAAATTTAGTAGAGTGATCTAGGTCATTTTACCATTAATTACAGTTGGTTACATTTCAAAATAATCTTTAACCATAAATGATAGTAATGGATCTTTAAAACACTAAAAATGACGATCAAGGACTTTGATAACAAGCTGGAAAGGAAAAGAGCACGACGTAGAAAATATGTTGTAGAAACGCCGCCGAATTTAGAAACTTCAATAACCTTAGAAGGCATTGCGCTACAAGATATTTTTAAAGGAAGTCTTAGGGCTTTAGGTCATCTCTTAAGTCCTGGTACTTGTAGTTCCTTGACCCATTACGATTGTATCATGAAAATTGAGGTCTCGGCACCTGATTACGAATTGCTATTAGTTCAGTTCTTGACCAAAGTTTTGGCATTAGGTTACACCCACAAGGCAATTTTCTGTACCACATACTTTGAAGAGTTCTCTGAAAAAAGGCTTGTAGCCCAGCTTTATGGTACTTGGTTCATGAGTTATGATAAAGAAATCAAATCGGTGATCAGACAAAAATGTAGTATTGCAAGAGACGAAGACTTTTCTTGTAGAGGCACGATTACTTTCAAATACTAGCGAGACAAACAATTTTGAGATCCACGTCTTTTAATTGCTTTCTTCCAACATTTGCATCCCCTCTTCATCTGTCACTTGATCGAATTCTTCATAAAACTGGCCGACCGCATGAAAATTTGGTGGAGTATTCAAACAGATTACTTCATCTATAAAGGGTGATTTTTCCAGATTATTGATGGCCGATCTAGGGGCAACGGGTATGGCCACAATCGTTTTTTTAGGAGCTTGGGCGTAGACGAGTTCGGCCGTTGCCTTGATGGTGTTTCCAGTGGCGATACCATCATCGACTATTATGACAATTTTATTCTTAACCTCTTTTGGAAAACGAACCTTGTAATATTGATCATAGCGTTTTTTAAGTTTTTCACGAATGCGTTTCGTTTCTTCATCGATATAATTTTTAGTAACACCCAGGGCGTTACTAAGAATTACATTTTCTAAACTAACGGCACCGATAGCATATTCCCGGTTAAAAGGATGGCCAATTTTTTTTGAGAGCACGACATCTAAAGGTACATTTAAGGTCTTTGCAATAATCGCACCCAAGGGTAATCCCCCTCGAGGTACAGCCAAGATTACGACCTCTTTATTGTCTTGATAGGGGAGTAGTTTTTCGGCCAATTGTGTACCGGCATCTATTCTATCTTTGAACATTTTTATTCTTTTTTGAAGTTAACCATTGATTGAACCATACAGCTGATGATTTTGCAACTTTTTCTAGTTTGCCCTTCTCCTCAAAAAGATGGGTCGCTTTCGGAATAATTTCCAATTTCTTCTCGCAGTTCAATTTTGCATAGGCTTTTTCATTGAGTTCGACTACTTCTTTGTCCCATCCACCAACGATCAAAAGCGTAGGAGCGGTTACTTTAGGTAACTTCTGTAGGGCCAAATCAGGTCTTCCTCCCCTAGAGACAACAGCTTTTATTCCATTGCCGAAAAAAGCGGCGGCACCTAACGCTGAAGCCGCTCCCGTGCTAGCTCCAAAATATCCAATACGAAAACCCATGGTTTCTTGTTGTATGTTGACCCACTCGGTCACTGCTATCAATCGCTCAGTCAATAATTCGATATTGAAACGGGTTTTATAGTCCTGGTCTTCTCGTTCTGTCAATAGATCGAATAGTAGTGTGGCCAATCCATCTTGTTGAAGTACGCCTGCCACATAGTTGTTTCTAGGGCTGAACCTACTGCTTCCACTGCCGTGGGAGAAAAGTACCAATCCCTTTGCGTTGCAGGGAATGTTGAGATTTCCCTTTAGAAGCACATTCTCTAAGGGGATGGCAATAGTTTCATGAGTTTCATTGATTAACATCATTCCTCGATTTTATTTTTTTTCTTTACTGAAGCAGCACCGCTAGCATAAAACGGTAACTCGTTGTTCAGGGTAAGTTGTGCCCTCTTTAAAACAGCGAACAATCGTCCGAATTAGGGGCGTAATTTTTGCATCACACTTCGTGCTGTGAATGGTTCAAATTAACGGATATGGTACTTGGACGACAATGATACAGGTCATTCTCGATGGCTATTTTAAACTGATGCATATCATTTCAGTTCAGGCAATCTTCCTATAGATTTACCATATTAAAAAAACGGCCGAACATCATTTGGAGACCCGTCATCCAAAGAAATACTAATGAAACTCATTAAAGAATGGTACTTGGCCAATAAAATGCCAAAAAAAGCAACCATTCAGCAACGCATCGAATGGCATCTTGAACATTTATAAAATTGTCAAGGCAGGAGCGATATTCCTGATAAATTTAAAATAGAAATAGTGACGAGAGGTATCGAAGTTCAAAGTGCTGTCTAAATAATAAACTTGAAACACCGCAAAATGAAACCGTATAAAAAAGTAGTAAGCACTCTTGCCATCATATTGGCTTTGTTTTTAGTATTCGCCCTTTGGTACAAAAACGAATATTCGATGGAAACTGTCGAGGCGTATGAGATCAATTCCTCGAATCTTGAGAAAACACTTCTGATTGCGACACAGGGAAGCGAATTTAAAAATGCCGTAACACAAGGCCTGGTTAATCATTATGGATCTGGCGATGTTTATATAAAAGTAATCGACGTTGCCACATTGAACAACGTGAACCCTTCGGATTATGATGCTATTCTGGTGATACATACTTGGGAGTATGAAAAACCTCCGACTGTTGTTGCAGCATTCATAGAAAGGACAGCTTCTGATCGAGATAAAATTGTGGTAATGACAACCTCTGGGCAGGGAACTTCAAAAATGGAAGGCGTGGATGCCATTACAGGAGAATCGGTTTTAGATGATGCACCGCGTATCGCAGATGAAATCATCATAAGATTAGCTCCAATATTATAATCGAGTCTTTGAAACACTGAACCTATATGGTTTTTCAAATACCTAATCCATCCACAAAAACTATGTTGACATTCAAAAATTTCAATATCGCCGATTGGTTTTCGTTCTATCGTATTTTTGCTGTTCCAATACTCTTGCTCTGGCTCTGGCTGGGGGAACGTGAGATTTTTACTTGGTTCTTGTTGGTAAGTTATTCAACGGATGCCATAGATGGTTTTTTGGCACGTAAGTTAAAGATAAGCAGTGCGAGGGGATCTCAATTAGATTCTATGGGAGACCAGATAACCTTGGTTGTCGGCCTAGTCGGGTTATGGCTTTTTGAGAATCAATTTATGAGGGATAATATGCTACTGATAACCATTGCTTTCGTGCCCTATATTATTCAAATGCTGATCGCTTTCAAGAAATATGGCAAGGCTACGGCATTTCATACTTATTTAGCAAAAATCTCTGCGCTGTTACAAGGTATATTTATTCTTTATACCTTATTTTTTGGTCCAATGTATTGGCTGTTTCATATCATGATTTTCACTGGAATATTGGAGACCATAGAAGAAATATCACTTATTTTCATGTATGGCGTGTGGGTCAAAGATGTAAAAGGGATATATTGGGCATTGAAGGATGAAAGAAGGCTATCCAAGAAGGATTTAACTCGAAATTCTTAAGATTCTTTTTGTAAAATGAACTTATTTTCCACTACTGCTTAATCTTCTTACAGTACTTTTTCGCCTCCGATATAAGTGAATTCCTTCTCGATTCTTTGCCGATTTACCAACAAGATCCAATTACTCAACCATGGCAAATAGCGTATCATATAATTGGCCAAGACCCCAAGCTCGGTCAAAGTAGTTTTGTCATGTCTTTTTTCGATCATATGCCGAACACTTTTGGCTACGGATCGGGGCTTTGCCAATCGAATGTTTTCCCTTTTGGGCAAATAGATTCGTGTGCCATCAACATCGAGAATACTTTTTTTCGGGTCGTTTTCTGTAAAACCTACATACATTAGGCCTATATGAATGCCAGCATCATAAAGTTCAATACGCAGGGCATCTGCCAACGCGGCCTGCGCCATTTTTGATGCAGTATAGGCCGAATTATAGGGCATGCCCCTAAAACCGCCTACACTATTGATGAAAATAATATGGCCTTTGGTTTTTTTGAGGTGCGCAACGGCATATTTGCTCAAGTAGGCCCCACCGTTATAATTGGTTTCCATTAAGCTCTTGAAATTAGAGACAGCCATTTCTTCCACGGTACCACGACTACTGTCGCCGGCATTATTGACTAGCATGTCAATTTTTCCAAAGCGTTTCACTGTTTCGGTTATCAAGGTTTGGCATTGGTTGGCCTTTCCTACATCAGCAACCACGGAAATGACATCATATCCATTTTTTAAAAATTCAGCATTTGTATCGAGTAACCTATTTTTATCCCTGCCGTTCAGTACGATTTTGACCCCATTTTGGGCCAATTCAATGGCTATGGCTTTTCCAATGCCCCTACTTGATCCTGTTACAATGGCTACTTTGTCTTTCAATTGATCGGAATTCATAATAGTATGGTGGATTTGGTTACCATCTAACAACAATTTTCCCCATTGATTTTCTGGACTCCAAAAAGGCATGGGCCTCGGCCAATTGGTCAATAGAATATTCTCCACCTACATGAGGTCGAAGTATTCCATCTTGCTGTAATTGAATGACCTCTTGCATTACCTGTGCTATCTTCTCCGGTTTTTCTTCTGCGATTTTTAGCATATTCACACCGATTATTCCTTTTGAATTGCTCAAAAATTGAACAGGATGATAAATACCGAACTGCCAAAGGTCTTTTAGCTTTCCAAAAATGTTTTTCTGACTGTTCAAAGAGGAAACACCATAACTGACCAATCTACCACCCGCGCCCAGCAATCGAAATCCCTCTTTTAACGATTTCCCACCAATAGGATTAAAAACTACGTCGAGTCCCTTCTCCCCAATTACTTTTCTGATGGTTTCGGCAAAATCTTTCTCCCTATGATTTATTGGATGGGGCACTCCGTTTTTTCTAAGGTAATCCATTTTTTCAGGCGAACTGCAGGTGCCAAAAACGATGCATTTTTTATGTAAGGCCATCTGTATCAGGGCAGTGCCGACCCCACCAGCGGCGGCATGGATCAAGACC
>JBATIN010000123.1:0-5681 GCA_049667765.1 Flavobacteriaceae bacterium | reverse complement strand
TTTATGAGCGGAACCCTCCGCGTTGTGAAAACCAATCCAATCTGGGGCAGAATGATTTTTGTAATTTGCGCGCTGATTATTTCGGGCATTGGCTTTTTGCTGAAGCGGAGTGCCAAAGTTTAAAATGACCATCTGGCAAAGTTCGATCTAATGGGACTAAAAAAATTGACAGTACTATTTCTGCTTTTTGTGTCGTTGGGTTCCTGCACTGTGCAAGTACAACCGAAAGTTCTACTTATGCACGGTAAAGATGATTCTGCCGGCGGGGGATCGGCGTATATCATTAAGACCCCTTCGGCGACCTATTATCTAGAAAAGGAAGGCGGCGGCTTGTCGAGTATGATTGATCAAGATGGGGTAGATTGGATTGGTTTTCACAACGCGGAGGGTTCCGCTCATAAAGGAGAGTATAGAGGTTTTCCAAATGCCATTCATAAACAAGATGGCAGCTATTTTCATGCCATGAATGCGGGTACTGATCCATCGACTTCGGCAGTAGATATTGATTCCGAAGAACGTGTGAGTATAACTTTTACTTCAGCTAATGAAAAATGGAAGGGACAATGGGATTTTTACCCGGACCGCTGCGATTTCACCATGACCAAAGTCAGTGCTGGGTTTCATTATTGGGTACAATATGAAGGCGTGCCGGGTGGCGAAATGGATAGCACTGATTTTTGGTATGCCTCCACGGATACTAAACAACATCCGATAGAGGAACCTTTTTCTGGTGATCTACCTGCGCCTGAATGGATGGCTTTCGGTGATCAAAATTCCCCACGTGTACTTTATATGTTGCACCATGAAGATGATGAACTTCCGGATAATTATATCAGTAGACCTGATATGACGGTGTTGGGTTTCGGCAGAGAAAATGGTTCAGAAAAGACGGAAAAATTTCTAAACACAGCTCAAACTTTTTCAATTGGTTTTGTACCTTCCACGGAGTATTCTAAAGTCGAAAAGACGATTAAAAAAATCTTAGAATAAAAAGGTTTTCTCTCTAGTTTAATAAAATCAAAATTCAACGCTTCATCAATTGCTGTTTTAAGGACTAAACCACCCCTTTAAATGTTAAATATTTGGTAGTCTTACAATTATCGTTATTTTTGGTAAACCAAACTGGTAAACCAATTTTGAATATGAGACAATTTCACAGCTATTTTTTCTTTCTTTTACTACTCTTCGTTCTCTCATCTGCCACAGGGCAAGAACTTGAAACGGTCAAAAATGTTGTGGAATTCAATGCTGCTGTTGCAAATGCTGAGCCGGGTGCAGTGATTACGTTGGCAAACGGAGTTTGGAAAGATGCAGAATTGGTTTTCGAGGGAAAAGGAACAAAAGACAAGCCCATAAAACTTACGGTTGAAGAAAAAGGAAAGGTAACCTTAGAAGGGGCTTCCAATCTTCAAATGGCCGGGGAGTTTTTAATCGTGGAAGGCTTGGTCTTCAAAAACGGCTACACACCCACCAATGCAGTAATTTCTTTTCGGAAGAACCGAGAAGATATGGCCAACAATAGCAGATTGACCGAATGCGTGATCGATAACTACAACAATCCAGAGCGTCAAGTACAGGATTATTGGATAACGATATATGGAAAAAACAATCGTATCGACCACAACCATATCGTTGGTAAAAAGAATCTAGGGGTAACCATGATCGTTGGTTTGGATACCGAAGAGAGTAGAGCGAACAATCACAAAATAGATCATAACTATTTTGGTCCGCGCCCTACGTACGGAAATAATGGTGGAGAAACTTTACGGATAGGTACGAGCCATCATGCCTTGGAAAATTCAAGTACATTGGTAGAATCGAACTATTTTGATAGAACCAATGGCGAGCACGAGATTATATCGAACAAGTCGTGCCAGAATACGTTTAAATACAATACCTTTTTTGAATGTACAGGAACCTTGACCATGCGCCATGGCAATGAAACCATGGTTGATGGCAATGTTTTTATAGGCAACGGAAAACCAAGTACGGGTGGTGTGCGTGTGATCAACGAAACACAGACAGTAATCAATAACTACCATATTGGCTTAACGGGCTATCGCTTTAGAGGTGCTTTTGTAATGATGAACGGGGTACCGAATTCGCCACCAAACCGATATGTGCCGGTAATAGACTCTAAAGTAAACAACAACACTTTTGTGAATTGCGAGAATATTCTTTTTGGTGCCGGTAATGATGCTGAACGAAGTCAAGCGCCAAAAACTTCTGAATTTTCGACCAACATTATATACAATGATGTCAAAAAAGACATTTTTACTATCGATGCGGATATAAGCGGTATTACCTTTAAGGATAACATTTTAGGAAAAAACTCAGAAACCACCATTGAAGAGGGCTTTAAAAATGAAGATATTAAGCTCGTAAAAAACGAACAAGGTTTTTTAATCCCCACCTCGAAAAAAATAAAGAACAAAGTTTATATCAGTCCGAATATCGCAACAAAAGAAAATACCGGTACCACTTGGTATTCAAAAGCTGATCAAGCAGTAGCCTTTAATTCGGGCAAAGTATTAAAAGTGGAACCTGGCATCAACACGCTATACGACATTACAAAAGCTTCAAATCCTGGTGATATTATTGAGTTGAAGTCCGGCGGGGAGTATTTATTGACCAAGGCGGCAATTATAAGTCATCCATTGACCTTTAAAACTTCCGGAGCTGAAAAAGCAATTATTTTGTTTGAACGCATGATGGCCTTCGAAATTCAAGATGGAGGAAGTTTAACTTTAGAAAACATCACTTTCGATGGTACAAAATCTCCGGACTACGCTGGTAATTCGGTAATCAGTACTAGTAAAAATTCGATGTTGGATAATTACAAACTGTTCATTGATAAATGCGAGTTTAAAGATATGGTGGTAAACCATTCATTTGATGTGCTCCGTACGGCCAAAGGTACTTTTGCCGATACCATCAGTATTAAAAATTCAAGCTTTAAAAACATTTCGGGAAGTATTGCCGCATTGGATCAAGAAACCGATGATATTGGTGCGTATAATGTAGAATACTTCATCATGAAAAACAATACGTTTACAGACCTGCAGGGCGCGGCCTTGCGTTTGTATAGAGGAGGCAAGGACGAAAGCACCTTTGGTCCTTTTCTAGAAATGGAGCACAATGTTTTTGATCATGTCGGCTACGGCAGCAAGAACAAATATGACGCGACCGTGTCTTTGTACGGCGTGCAGGAAATCGATATAAAGAATAATATTTTTAAAGATAGCAAGGCCATTAACATGCATTTGGTCGTCGGCGAACCCATTGTAAAGGTTCACAACAATTCGTTGTACAATACTGAAAAAATGACGGTTACCGGCGACCAAAAATACTCGGTCGAAAACGAATGGGACCTGGCCCCTGATTTTAAAGAAGGTACCTATTTGTTAACCGATGATTCCCCATTAAAAGGAAAAGCCACCGATGGTACTGACTTGGGACTTAGAAATCAATAAACATGAGATTAGATAAAAAACATAGGGCCCCCATATTCACAGTTCTTTTAGTTGCGGTTTTGTTGCTATCAAATTTTACAGTAGCACAAGAGCATCCTAATTTGATTCTTACGAAACAAGGTGTTGAGCAAATTCGAGCGGAACTGGGTAAAGTGCCACTTTTTGATAAAACTCTGAGTGAGGTAAAGGCTGAGGTCGATGCCGAAATTGCTTTAGGCATTTTTACGCCCATCCCAAAAGATTTTTCGGGCGGATATACCCACGAGCGGCACAAGCGTAATTTCTTGATCCTGCAAAAAGCGGGAGTATTGTTCCAGATTTTAGAGGATGAAAAATATGCCATTTACATTCGCGATATGTTGTTTCAATACGAAGCTATGTACAAAGATTTGCCCATACATCCGCAGGAAAGATCATATGCACGTGGGAAGCTTTTTTGGCAATGTTTGAACGACTCCAATTGGCTGGTCTATGTAAGTCAGGCCTATGATTGCGTGTATGACTGGCTTTCGGCGAAAGAGCGTAAAAAGTTGGAGAAAAACCTATTTCGTCCCTTTGCGGATTGGATTTCGGTAGATAATCCACAATTCTATAATCGGGTACACAACCACAGCACCTGGGGCAATGCCGCGGTGGGCATGATCGGACTGGTGATGAACGATGAAGAATTGATTCAAAGAGCTTTATATGGTCTAAAAGATGCTCCGCAAAATACGGGCGAAAAAGATAATGATGGCGGATTTATTTATTCTGAGGATGGAAAAGCAGGTTTTTTAGCGAATCTTGACGAACCATTTTCTCCCGAAGGCTATTATACCGAAGGGCCTTATTACCAACGGTATGCCATGTATCCATTTTTGATTTTTGCAGAAGGACTTCAGAATGTACGTCCCGATGTAAAAATCTTTCAGTATAAGGATAGTGTATTGTTGAACTCGGTAAATACCCTGATACAGCTCTCCGATGCCGATGGCGAATTTTTTCTATTGAACGATGCGCAAAAAGGAATGTCATACTATTCTAGGGAGGTCGTGACGTCTGTAGATATCGCCTATCATTATGGGGGTCATAATCCTGAATTATTGAGTATTGCCGAAAAACAAGATCAGGTACTTTTAGATGACTCCGGACTCGCAGTTGCTCTCGGTATTCGAGATGGAAAGGCAAAACCATTCCTAAAAAAATCTATCAATCTGACCGATGGTTCCGATGGGAAACAAGGGGGAGTGGGTATACTTCGTTATGGCGATGAGGAACTGACTTTAGTTTTTAAATATGCCGCACAAGGTTTGAGTCATGGGCATTACGACAAACTATCATTCTCTTTATTTGAAAAAGGCGATGAGGTACTACAAGATTACGGGTTGGCACGTTTCGTTAATATCGAACAAAAAGGGGGTGGCAATTATTTAAAGGAAAATACCACTTGGGCCAAACAGAGCATTGCCCATAATACGATTATTCAAAATGAGACTTCCCATTTTAACGGAAAATATGAAACGGGAAGCAAACATCATTCAGAACTTTATTTTTTCGATACTTCAAACTCTGAAGTGCAGGTGGTAAGCGCAAAAGAAAGTAATGCCTATCCCGGAACGGAAATGCACCGGACTATGGCCATTATAAAAGAGGAGGATTTTGAAAAGCCTTTTCTGCTGGATATAATGCGCGTTACCTCCGATAAAGAAAATCAGTACGACTTCCCCTATTACTTTATGGGGCAGGTAATGCAAACCAATTTTGAGTATGAAAGTCCATATGCATTAAATATACTGGGCAAAGAAAATGGCTATCAGCATTTGTGGTTGGAAGGCAAGGGTGCTCCTTCTAAAGAGAACACCAAATTATTGTGGATGAACCAAGGTAAATTCTACAGCTTGACTTCTGATACCAATAGCACTGATGAACTGTTGTTTACCAGAGTAGGGGCAAGTGATCCCGAATTTAACCTGCGTAGGGATGCAGCTTTGATGATACGAAGAAAAGGGGCGCAAAACACCACTTTTGCCTCGATCATAGAACCTCATGGTAATTACAGTCCGGTTTCAGAATTTTCGGTCAATTCCAACAGCAGCATTTTATATTTAAAAATTGTCCGCGACGACGCGGAATATACTGCGGTGCAATTGGAAACCGTAAAAGGGAAATCTATGCTATTTATCGTAAGCAATACTGATGCCTCAAAAACAAAAGCGCATCAACTAAAAT
>JBATIN010000122.1:0-2328 GCA_049667765.1 Flavobacteriaceae bacterium | reverse complement strand
GATTAGGGGCGAAGCATTATCTTTGCTAAAAATGCCTATATGTCAAAAGAGAATAGCGAAGAATTTTATTCACGATTGAAGATACAACTTGATCAAAGTACCAAATGGCCGGCAGATTATTTGTACAAATTCATTGTACCATCCGATCCGATAAAAATAGAGACGATTACCGATATCTTTGATAATTTAGGAGCTGTCATAGAATCAAAGAAGTCAAAAAAAGGTAAATACACCAGCATTTCCATTACTGTGCAGCTTCAAAATCCTGATGCGGTAATTGCAAAATATAAAGAAGTAGGTAAGGTAGAAGGAGTAATATCCCTTTAAACTAGCTTTTCATGTATAATTTTGTTAATTTGCCGACGTTATAGCAGTACACTTTCCGAATAGAATCGTTACACAAAAAACTTCAATTTGAATTTAGTAGAAAATTTAGAATACAATACAGAGCGTACACAACTGATCATACCCGAGTACGGAAGACATTTTCAGAAAATGGTAGACCATGCGGTTTCGATCGCCGATAGGGATGAGCGCAACAAGGTAGCCAAATCTATCATTGATGTGATGGGAAATTTACAGCCCCATTTAAGGGATGTTCCTGATTTTCAGCACAAACTTTGGGACCAATTGTTCATCATGTCCGATTTTAAATTGGATGTCGATTCTCCCTTTCCGATAACTTCCAAAGAAATCTTACGGCAAAGACCAGATGCGTTGGAGTATCCTCAGAACCATCCGAAGTATCGCTTTTATGGCAATAACATCAAGCGAATGATCGATGTAGCCGTGAAATGGGACAAGGGCGATATGCGTGACGGTCTAGAATATGCCATTGCCAACCATATGAAGAAGTGTTACCTGAACTGGAACAAAGACACGGTCGATGATAAGGCCATCTTCAAGCATCTTTATGAACTAAGTGACGGGCAGATCGACCTTACCGGTGAAAACCTAACGGAAAGCGGACAGTTTCTAAAAAACAGGGTCGCAAAAACACCTCGCACCACTTCAGGCAAAAAGAATCAACGAAACAACAACCGCGGTAAAAAACGGTACTAACTATTCTCCATCCTACATGGGAACATTTAAAATAGAAGGCGGTCACCGACTTTCAGGTGAAATTACGCCACAAGGGGCCAAGAACGAAGCACTGCAAATTCTATGTGCCGTGTTATTGACCGCTGAAGAAGTACACATCAGTAACATACCCGATATCGTCGATGTCAACAAACTTATTTCACTCTTGGAAGACCTTGGGGTCAAGATCCAAAAGAAAAGTAAGGGCACCTATACTTTTAAGGCCGATGACATCAATTTAGAGTATCTGCAATCTGACCAATTTAAAAAAGATGGTAGTGGCCTGCGCGGATCTATTATGTTGGTAGGGCCCTTATTGGCACGTTTTGGGAAAGGATACATTCCTAAGCCCGGAGGCGATAAAATAGGACGACGCCGTTTAGACACCCATTTTGAAGGCTTTATAAAACTTGGCGCTAAGTTCAGGTACAATAAAGAGGAATATTTTTATGGGGTAGAAGCCAAAAAATTGAAGGGGGCCTATATGCTTCTTGATGAGGCCTCGGTAACCGGTACGGCAAACATTGTAATGGCAGCTGTGCTGGCCGAAGGCGAAACCACGATTTATAATGCTGCATGTGAACCCTATTTACAGCAGTTGTGCAAAATGTTGAACCGAATGGGCGCCAAGATCACAGGTGTCGGTTCTAACCTTTTGGTCATTAACGGAGTTGAAAAATTAGGTGGAACCGAACACCGTATGCTGCCCGATATGATAGAGATAGGGAGTTGGATCGGCCTGGCCGCAATGACCCGTAGTGAACTTACCATTAAAAATGTAAGTTGGAACGATTTAGGGCAAATTCCTTCGGTTTTTAGAAAACTGGGAATTCAACTAGAGCGCAAAGATGATGACATTTATGTGCCTGCCCATACTGATGGCTATGAAATACAAAACTATATCGATGGTTCCATTTTAACCATTTCCGATGCGCCATGGCCGGGTATGACGCCCGATTTGTTAAGCATCATTTTAGTGATGGCGACACAGGCAAGAGGTGAAGTAGTCATACATCAAAAAATGTTCGAAAGCCGTTTGTTCTTTGTGGACAAACTGTTGGACATGGGCGCAAAAGTTATTTTATGCGATCCGCATCGTGCCACAGTGATCGGACATGATTTTAAATCAACGCTCAAGGCTACGACAATGACCTCGCCGGATATTCGTGCTGGCGTTTCCTTGTTGATTGCTGCCTTGTCTGCCAAAGGAACTTCCACTATTCATAATATCGAGCAAATTGACCGTGG
>JBATIN010000121.1:0-2153 GCA_049667765.1 Flavobacteriaceae bacterium | reverse complement strand
TTATTGTTTGTAAATGTTGCATCAGAATGCGGTTTCACAAATCAATATAAGGATTTACAAAAATTGAGTGATACCTATCCAAATGAGTTGGTTGTTATTGGTTCGCCCTGTAATCAGTTTGGTAAACAGGAACCTGGAGATGCTTCTCAAATTCAAAGCTTTTGTGAACGTAATTTTGGAGTTACCTTCATACTTACCGAAAAACTTGATGTCAAAGGGAGTACACAGCATCCGCTTTATAAATGGCTGACTAATAAAGACTTAAATGGTAGAAAGAATTCTAGTGTAAAATGGAATTTTCAGAAATATTTGGTAAATAAAGAGGGCAGGTTGATAGATTATTATTTTTCTATTACGAAACCTATGAGCTCTAAAATTACCAAGCATTTGTAGATGTTCATTGAAATTTTAAGGTTATTAACTGACTTTGGATTAGTTGTACTAATTTGGATGGTACAGCTCGTTATTTACCCAAGTTTTTTACATTATCCGAAAGAAAAGCTAGTAGTTTGGCACAGAAGGTATACTTCTTTAATCGGCGCTATTGTTTCGCCTTTAATGCTCTTACAGTTGGGTATTTCAATGTATCAAATAACAATTGTAATTAATCCTTACACGATAAGTAGTCTTGTGATTGTAGGTATACTATGGATAATAACATTCCTGCAGTTTGTACCCGTTCACAACATTATTTCAGAGGGCATTGCAAGTGAGAAGGTGCTATTATCTTTGGTAAAGAAAAACTGGACACGCACTTTTTTGTGGACACTATTATTCTTAAATAGCTTTGTGCTTCTATTTTAGGGAATTTAACGTTTGAAATTTTAATACTAGAACGGGACAAGAAAATCAATCACTTTCAAAATAGAATATCATTATAAACCGAATTGGATTAATCCATCACTAAAAATTAAACTATGTCTTATTTCATTATTGCTCTAAAACTAATTGTAGGTGTTAGTATCTTGAACGTGTGGCTATTGAATAGTAAAAAGGAAACCATTTGGCGTGCGGGTAATGCGAAAAACATTATTGAAGAATTCGCAGTGTACGGCCTATCGAAGAAGGTATGCTATAGTATTGGTTTCCTCAAAGTAGTGCTTTCGTTGCTATTGATAGCTTCCATATGGTTTGCGAAACTGGAGAATCCAGCAGCAATAGGTTTGGCCATTCTGTTAACAGGGTCTATTGCGATGCACCTTAAGGTTAGGGATCCTATTAAAAAATCATTTCCAGCAGCCTTATTTCTTTCGATGTGCTTGGCGATTGTTATGTTATAGCTTCATTGAAAGGCATTCGTATAGGAAATTAATGCGATGTAAGCGTTTATAAATGCAAAAATTAGCGATGGAAGACTCTCACGAAGACTATCCCTTATTTTTATTCTAACACCAAAACCAAGTAGCATCAGTAGGCAAAGTCCAACAGAGGCGAACAAAAGGATGTGCGCCGATGTAAAATAGCCAATTGCAAGCCCCAAACCCCCTAACAGTTGCAGAATACCTGTTAATTTACGCTGACCATCACTAAGGCCAAACCTTCGAAACTCGTTTGCCATAGCTTGTGAGTATAGACAGTTTAAGCCATAAAGTAAGAAAGAGATGCTAGATATGATAATTGCACTTTTATATATCATACTAGTTGTTTTTTGAATTTCATGTTGTTTTTTAGGTGTTTTTCGGCCCTATTGGAATAAAAAAGAGAGAATCGATGAATTTAGCTGGGCCTGAAGGTCATCTTAGCGCTATATTGTCAATCATTAAAATGAAATCTTCCGTTCTTTTATTCCCTATTAGGAATGCTATTTCTTCAATACCATCGTTTGAGTAATTCGGAATATCTAACTTGCGGCCCCTGAATGCAGGGTACATATCAGAAAGTGATATTTCAATAGTTTCCCACTCATTGGCTGTTTTGAATTGGCTGACATAAGAATAATAGTCTGAAGCTTTTGCTTTCACCCTAAACTGATATGGCTTTCCATCTCCCTTCACTCGTAGTACAATTTTTGTGTAAGCAGCGGTGTTCATCTTTTTAAACCGATACCTTAATGATGAGAAGCCGCCATTGTTCTCTAGCGATACGTGTCCCTTAAAAATCCCATGGCCGTCTTCGTCTACATAAAAACTTCCTGCGGATCTACCGCCCATAAC
>JBATIN010000120.1:0-2732 GCA_049667765.1 Flavobacteriaceae bacterium | reverse complement strand
CTTTATAGGTTTTGAGGTTCTGCGGTTTTCGCCCTTCGGAAAAATCGAAATGAATGCTGCATGAATTCAATAAACGTTCTGTATTCTCAAGAATAAAGGTATGTTCGGCAAAAGCGGCGGCCAGGTTTTCAACGGGAAACATTTTTTCGTCTTCCGATGCCTGCTCGGTGGTCGACAGCTTACTCAACAAGGTATTGTTATCAATGGCGCGCAACAGGCGGTGTGCATTGAAATCGCGTCGGTTTCTAAACGTAACCGGTTGTAGCACTACCAATTTATCTTTCAGATCTATTAATCTGGAAAAACGCAAACGCCGTAGATCGGCAATCGATACGCCTATGAATTCGTGTTCGGCAAAGGTCTTTTGCTCATTTTGCACTACTTTTTCAAAGGGATACACAATGTATGCCTGCTTAAAACCCGGTGCCATGGCAGGAAACTTTTTTTCTTCATGCAACTGTTTTGACAGAAAAGCATTCAGCTCTTGATAGCCTTCATTATTCTTTGCAATACCCACAAAGCAAGGCTCTACCCCATTTCTAAAATCGATGCCCAGCAAAGGTTCAATATCATATTCGGGAGCTTTGCGCACAAAATTGAGTCCGGCCGAAGTATTGTTGATGTCGGTCAGCACTAAACGGGTCACATGGTTCTGCTGGGCCAATTTCAAGAGATCGAGCTCTGAAAAAGTGCCGTAGCGAAGGCTGTAGTATGTGTGGCAATTCAAATACAAGTGTCAAATTCAAATACAAGTTCAAGTGTCAAGTTCAACCCTTCGACAGGCTCAAGGTGACAGGTTCAAGTGTCAAGTTCAAATACAAATTCAAGGTTCAATGCTGCCTGCGGCAGGTTCAAGGTTCAATCACGACGTGTTTGCGAGGCCCTTTTTGGCCGTCGTACCTCCTCGCGAAGACGTCTTTCTTCGCACTTCCAAATTCGACCCTCGTACTTCCTACCTCCCACTTCGTACCTCGTACCTTTATTGTTTCCGATGCGCCAGCACCACTGGCGGCATTCCATTAAAAGGGTTATGCATTCGGCCTATGCTATTCTTGCCCATGGCGGAGGCGCGTACTACGCTTTTATCGCCATAGCGTTTTCTGATCGTATCCATGGCATGGTAGAGGTTCAGTATTTCTTCGGTATCGTCAAAAAGGTTGATCTGATAATTGCCACTGACCAAATGACTAAAGCGAATACCTACCAAGCGCACCAACAATCTTCGGTTGTACAAGGTCTTGAACATATCTAAAATCTTCGGGATCAAAATATGATCCGCACTGGTGTAGGGAATGCGCAATTGCTTCGAATACGTATTGAAATCGGAATATCGGATCTTGACCGCGATACAGGCCGTGAGTTTTTCGCCCCGTCGCAATTGATAGGCCAAATTTTCGGTCATGGCGATCAAAATACCCCGCAATTTGACCACATCGATCGTGTCTTTATCAAAGGTGCGTTCGGTAGAAATGGATTTTCGTTCACAAAACGGAATCACAGGCGTATTGTCAATGCCATTGGCACGTTTCCAGATTACCGATCCATTTTTTCCCAGTACGCGCTGCATCACATCCATGGGCATTTCTTGAATGTTGATCACTTGGCGCAAGCCTAAATTTCGTAGGGTCTGGTAGGTTTTATCGCCTACCATGGGGATTTTTTTAATGGATAAAGGCGCCAAAAAAGGCTTCTCGAAACCCATATCTATCTTTAACTGATTATTGGGTTTCGCCTCGTTGGTAGCGACTTTAGAGACCACTTTATTGGCCGATAGCCCGAAGGAAATGGGGAGTCCCGTTTCCCTGATGATCTTTTTACGCATTTCGGAAGCATATTGGTAGCAGCCAAAAAAACGGTCCATACCCGTGAGGTCGGCATAAAATTCATCAACGCTCGATTTCTCGAACAGGGGTACATGTTCTTTAATGATCTCGGTAACCAAATCGGAATGTTTGCTATACTCCCCGGCATTACCGCGTATGACCACCGCCTCGGGGCAAAGCTCTCGGGCCATTCTCATGGGCATGCCCGAATGCACGCCAAAACCCCTAGTTTCATAACTACAGGCCGCCACTACCCCACGGTCACCAGTGCCGCCTACCAACAAAGGTTTGTGTTGCAGTTCTCGATTGTTCAACCGTTCTACCGATACGTAAAAGGTGTCGAGATCAATATGTAATATGGTTTTGTTCATTGCTATCCTGAAAAACGGATAGCTAACCGTTCGTATTTGCTATCCTAAAAAACGGATAGCTAATTTATGGAATATTTCCTAATATTTGGAATATTTCCAATATATAATTTATTAAAAAAGCCCTTACCTTCGGCTAGGGCTTTTACAGGCGTATTTTATCTTCCTCATAACTGATTTTAGATGATTAATCAAAGGCAAAACCAGTGTACATTCTATAGAGCAAAGCATATGACCCTATAAGGATAAGTGCAAAACAGAACCAGGAAAAGATTTTTAAATAATTCTTTAAAAGAAAATTTCCCAAGTTTTTAAATCCTTCTAAATAAATCTCCTTGATAAGTAGTGTTGTTTTCATAAGTCTTTATTTTATTGTTATACACTTATAGAACAACAAGAGCCGTGCAAAGGTACCCTCTTTGTCGACATATTCGCCTAAATGAAATCAATTGAAGTTGAAATGCACAAAATCGAACTTTATAAGAAGAATCTAAACCAATCATTTGCCAAGTTTCTTACTTCATTGCCAAATCCCTTATAG
>JBATIN010000119.1:0-8637 GCA_049667765.1 Flavobacteriaceae bacterium | reverse complement strand
GGTACATGTATTGCCTACAAACTATAGAGAGAAAGTAGTTGATGGCTCTGCAGTAAGTAACGATCGACTATTTCATAACAATGGCGATGGTACTTTTACCGATGTTACCCTGGCGGCAGGCATACTATATGAAGGTTTCGGCCTCGGCTTGGCTATTTCCGATATCAACTACGATGGCTGGCCCGATATCTATGTAACGAATGATTATTTGACCAATGATCTGTTGTACATTAACAACACGGATGGTACTTTTTCAAACAACATTGAAGACTATATAAAGCATCAGAGCAAATTTGCCATGGGCTGCGACGTGTCTGATTTTAACAATGACGGGTATTTAGATATCGTTACTTTGGATATGTTGGGGGAAACCAATTATCGTATGAAGACTACCGTGATGGGCAATAATTATATCAACTATGTGCTCAATGACCGATGGGATTACCAGTATCAGTATATGCGGAATATGTTGCAATTGGGCAATGGTTCCGATTTACCTTTTAGTGAAATCGGACTTTTATCAGGGATTTCTAGGACCGATTGGAGCTGGTCGCCGCTATTCATCGATGCAGATAATGACGGATACCGCGACCTGTTGGTCACCAATGGGTTTCCTAGGGACATTACCGATATGGATTTTGCCGACTATCGACTCAATATAAGCCAATATTTTGGTGCGGAAAGAATATTGGACTCCATACCGGTAGTCAAAATACCGAATTACGCGTATCGTAATAAAGGCGATCTTACTTTTGAGGATGTCGGTGAAAATTGGGGCCTAGATATACCTTCTTTTTCCAATGGGGCTGCCTATGTCGATTTAGACAATGACGGCGATTTGGATTATGTGGTCAACAATATCAACGAAGAGGCATTTGTGTTTGAGAATACCTCCGAAAAAAAGGAACAACCTAATCACTTTTTAAAAATCGAATTTAAGGGCGAAACAAATAATCCATTGGGGTTGGGGGCAAAAATAGTGCTGCGTTTTGCCTCTGGCCAACTTCAGTACCATGAACATCGGCTCACACGGGGCTATATGTCGTCTATGGAGCCAATGGTTCATTTTGGCGTCGGTTCCGAAAAAGTAATTGAATCTGTTTCGATACTTTGGCCTGACGGTGCCTTTCAAGAAAAAAAGAGTGTTGAAACAGATGCTACTATCTCATTTGATTACCAAAATGCTGTTAAAAGTGATAGTGCAAAAGTGGTTCCCAATTCTTTTCAAATAAAAGAGTCTTCGCCTACATTTGATGAAGTTTCTAAGTCGTTTGGTGTAACTTATGTACATCAAGAGAAGGATATTGTCGATTATAATGTACAAGGTATTTTACCGCACAAACTAACCCAAAATGGGCCATGCCTTATTGTTGGAGATATCAATGGAGACTCCCTTGAGGATTTTATTGTAGGCAGCTCTTCTACCTTTTCTCCTTCCGTATTCTTTCAGCAAACTGATGGAAATTTCGTGGAAAATCCCCTATTTGAAACAGCGCAGGATAAATTATTTGAAGAGGAAAGTATGGTGCTCTTTGATTTAGAAAATGATGGAGACCTTGATCTCTACCTAGTTTCCGGCAGTAATGAGTTTCCCATGGAAAGCGAACAATATTCGGATCGTATCTTTCTAAATGATGGCCGAGGCAATTTTAAAATTGCCCATGATGTTATGCCAAAGATCAATTCGAGCGGTTCGGTGGTAAAAGCGGTAGATTTTGATCAAGATGGCTATACCGACCTGTTTGTTGGGGGCAGAACCCCAGTTGGCAAGTTTCCAATACCAGATCGGAGTTTTCTTTTAAAGAACACCGATGGTGTTTTAAACGATGTTACCGAATCCTATCTGCCGCAGCTTCAAAAGTTAGGCATGGTCACCGAAGCCCTTTGGCTAGATATTGATAATGACGCGCTGTCAGACCTAGTGGTAATTGGCGAAATGATGTCCATTAAAGTCTTTAAAAACCACAAAACCTCTTTTAAAGAAATGGATAATACAGGTTTTGAAAATAAATTGGGCTGGTGGGAAAGTATCGCTTCGGCCGATTTTGACAATGACGGCGATCAAGACCTTGTTGTTGGTAACCTGGGAAGAAACAACTTT
This sequence comes from Flavobacteriaceae bacterium, assembly GCA_049667765.1. Classification (GTDB taxonomy): domain Bacteria; phylum Bacteroidota; class Bacteroidia; order Flavobacteriales; family Flavobacteriaceae; genus JBATIN01. The sequence goes on along the minus strand of JBATIN010000119.1, from coordinate 6,536 downwards.
TATCAGCCTACACAAGAGCATCCGGTGAGCTTGATCGCAAAAGATTTTGATGGTAATGGCAGTGTCGACCCTATCATGTTTACCTATCAAAAAGATATTGATGGCTCAGTTAAGGCTTACCCAAGAAATTTTTGGAGCGAGCTTTCAAAACAAAGTCCCTTATTTAGGTCGAAATATAATTTTTATAAAGAATACGCAAAGGCCACTATTGAAACCCTATTGACACAAGAAGAGTTAAAAGATGCCACCGTGCTCACCGCAAATTATGACCGAAGCATTTACGCTGAAAACTTGGGCAACGGACAATTTAAAATAAGTGAACTGCCTTTAAGGGCACAGTTTGGGCCTGTTAACGCTTTTGCCATAACTGACTACGACCATGATGGTAAGAAAGATGTGTTGCTCATAGGAAATGACTTTGGTAACGAAATTTTCGTTGGCCGATACGATGCATTGAACGGTCTGTTGATGAAAGGCCAAGGCAATGGTGATTTTGAAGTCCAAGAAACTGTAAAAAGTGGCTTTTTGGTGCCTGGTGATGCCAAATCGATGGCTATGATAAAAAGTGCCTCAAACAAAGATTTGATACTGGTAACGCAGAATAGGGGAGAACTCTTAATTTTTACGCAACATTAAAACAGGGAACCATGCGAATTAAAAATCCATTAGGCCTTTTGCTGCTATTTATCCTAGTTTTTACCTTGCCCTTGTGCGCTCAATGGAAGCCTGCGGGGAACAAGATCAAGACACAATGGGCAGAGAAAATAGACCCTAACCAGGTAGTTCAAGAATATCCGCGTCCCATCATGCAAAGATCGGATTGGAAAAACCTCAATGGACTATGGGATTATGCAATTCTTCCTAAAGGAGACCCTCAACCCAAAATGTATGAGGGCAAGATTTTAGTTCCCTTCGCCGTGGAGAGTAGTCTTTCGGGTGTGATGAAAGAAGTAGGGGCAAAGCAGGAGCTCTGGTACCACACTGAATTCAAGGTGCCAGCCGATTGGAAGAACAAAAAAATACTGCTTCATTTCGGTGCGGTCGATTGGGAAACCACTATTTGGATCAACGATATAAAAGTAGGCAGTCATCGAGGGGGCTACGCGCCTTTCTCATTTGATATAACGCCTTTTTTAATGGAGGGAAGCCAGCAAATAAGCGTGAAAGTCTGGGACCCAACTAACGACGGCCCCCAGCCAAGGGGCAAGCAGGTCAAAGAACCCGAAGGAATCTGGTATACACCAGTTACCGGAATATGGCAAACGGTTTGGCTTGAGCCCGTAGCACTAAAAAATATTACCAATGTAAAAACAGTTCCCGATATTGATAATGCGTCGGTGACAGTTGCTACATCGGTCGATGGCGCGGCCTATGGTGATATTATAGAAATTGCCATTTTAGATGGGGCTACCTCCATTACAACGGCAAAAGCAGCTGTGGGGCAAGACTTGCAGATAGCTGTGCCGAACCAAAAACTTTGGTCACCTGAATCTCCATTTTTATACGATATGCAGGTGAAGTTGATCAGTAAGGGAGACGTTGTGGATGAAATAAAAAGTTATTTCGGAATGCGGAAAATTTCCATGGATCGCGATGAATTTGGTATTGTGCGAATGCAACTAAATAACAAGGACTATTTTCAATATGGCCCATTAGATCAAGGTTGGTGGCCTGACGGACTCTATACAGCCCCCTCCGACGAGGCACTAAAGTACGATATTGTGAAAACGAAAGAACTTGGCTTTAATATGATTCGCAAGCATGTAAAAGTAGAACCCGCCCGTTGGTACATGCACTGTGATCAACTGGGTATTTTGGTGTGGCAAGATATGCCCAGCGGTGATTCTAGCCCCAAATGGCAAAACAGGGATTATTTTAATGGTACAGAGTTTAAAAGAAGCGCCGAATCGGAACAGATCTTCCGAACCGAATGGAAAGACATTATGGATTATCTCTATTCTCAACCGAGTATTGTGGTTTGGGTACCCTTCAATGAAGCCTGGGGCCAGTTCAAGACCGAAGAGATTACCGAGTGGACAAAAGCCTATGACCCTAGCCGATTGGTGAATTCGGCCAGTGGTGGGAATTTTTATAGGACTGGCGATATTTTAGACCTACACAATTATCCCGAACCTGAACTGTACCTGTACGACGCACAAAGAGCCACCGTTCTTGGAGAATATGGCGGAATTGGCTTGCCTCTGGAAGGCCATCTCTGGAAAACCGGAGATAATTGGGGCTACGTGAAATTCAAAAACTCCAAGGAAACCACCAACGAGTATGTAAAATATGCCAATGACTTAAAACGCCTGGTAAAAGCCGGGTTTTCGGCAGCCATTTATACTCAGACTACCGATGTGGAGGGTGAAGTCAATGGGTTTATGACCTATGACCGAAAAGTGGACAAGATGAATATCTCTGAGGTCAGTAAGGTCAATCGCGAAGTGATCCAAATCTTGCAGAACTAATTTTTGGGTGTATCTCTTTTAAGAACTTATTCTGGTGGTAAATATCTATTTTAATACGATTTCATAAAATCTTCGGCTAGTATTTTCTTAAAGTTGACGATGAGGTCTTCTGCATTCTCCATAGAAAACACCAAGGGCGGTTTTATTTTTAACACATTATGATCCGGACCGTCGATGCTCATTAAAATACCATGTTCTTTCATACGATTGGCTAGATAGTCGGTCTGATGGGGTAGTGGGTTCATCTCACGATCCACAAATTCAATCCCTAAAAAAAGTCCCTGTCCACGTACCTGTCCGATGATCGGGAAATCTTTTGCTAGTTTTTTCAGTTCATTTTTTAAATAATCCCCGACTTTTAGGGCATTTTCTTGAAGCTTCTCACGTTTTACCGTTTGTAGCACGGCCGTGCCAACGGCACAGGAAACGGGGTTGCCGCCAAAGGTATTGAAGTACTCCATGCCATTGGCGAATTTGTCGGCTACTTCTTGGGTGCAGGCCACTGCGGCCAGTGGGTGACCGTTGCCCAAGGGTTTGCCTATGGTCACGATGTCAGGCACAACATCGTGTAATTGAAAGCCCCAAAAAGCCTTGCCCATTCGCCCACAACCTACCTGTACTTCATCTGATATACAAAGTCCGCCCGCTTTTTTTACAAAGTCGTATGCTTTGGCCAAAAAGCCATCCGGCAATTCTATTTGGCCACCACAACTTATAATGGGTTCTACGATGAAGCCGCCTAGTTTGCGTTCTTGTTTATGAATACTTTCAATCAGTTGTTGTACTTCTTCCGCATATTTCAAGCCTGAATCCTTTCCTCTATATTTACCGCGAAAGGCATCGGGTAATGGAAAAATGTGGGTATGTTCGGGTGCCCCTTTTCCTCCCTTGCCATCAAACTTATACGAGCTAATATCAATACAGGTGTTCGTATTGCCATGATACCCAACTTCTGAAGCTATGATATCGCGTTGCCCCGTAACTGCCTTGACCATTCGTATCGCGAGTTCATTGGCTTCACTGCCCGAATTTACAAAATGGAGTACGCTCAGTTCTTTGGGCAGTGTCGCAACGAGTTCTTTCGCCAAGGCATTAATGTTTTCGTGTAAATAGCGCGTATTGGTGTTGAGTAGCGCCATTTGGTTTTGCCCTGCTTTTACCACAGCATAGTGTTCATGCCCTACATGGGCAACATTGTTGACGGTATCTAGGTATTTACGCCCAAATTGATCCAAAAGATATTGGCTTTGACCGCGTACTATTTTAATAGGAACCTTGTACTGAAGACTAAGGCTCTTGCCCAAATGCTTTTTTCGGTAGGATATCAGCGTTTCATTGGAAGGGGGATTCTGGGTAAGTAAGGCTTCAGTTTTAAAGAGCAGATTGGGATCGGGACAAAGTCCTTTCCAAACCTCGATCTGATGGTTATAGGCTACCCCGGGAAAGTCCTTGAAATCACCGAGCAACGAGTGCATCACCTGAAAATGAAGGTGCGGGGCCCAATTTCCGTTTTCGGGATAATTGCCCAAAACCCCTAAACGTTCCCCTTTTTTAATCGATTGGCCTAGCTGCTTACTGGTAGCACTTGCTACGGTTAAATGTCCGTACAGCGTGTAGAAACTAATTTCTTTAAGTTGATGACGCAAAACGATCAACCCGCCATACTCTTTATTGCCTTCATCGTTTATGGCTATAACGACCTCCCCGTCGAAAAGGGCGTGTACAGGGGTGTTGGCAGGCAGCCAGAAATCGACGCCTAAATGGATCGTTCGGCTTTCGCGGCCCGAATTGCCGATTTTATCATATTCCGATGAAGTATAAATGGGGCGGGGTTCTAGATAGCCCCCAGCTAGAATTTTAGTTGGATGTTCTTTTTGAAGTTGTTCGATCTTAAATTGAAAGAGATCTAGATCATTGAAATCTTCTTGATGGCCGATCCAGCTGCTCGACACGCTTAGATCTAAATGTTGCACTTGGTTTTTACCGATGGAAGGAAAAAGATCCGCCAACGAAAAATCATTTTTAAGTGCCCATTCTGAAAACCGATCGATATCGGGATGCACCGCGAAGCCACAAGCTGCCCGAAAGCTGTAGCGGGCAAAATCAGCATTGCTGTTTTTCCATTTTTTTAATACCTCCCAAGCGGGTTGTTCACTGATCAATAAATACTCATTATCCGGTTCTTGACTGCGGTTTATGGCCGATTTGGTGACCGAAATAACCAAGCGCATGGCAATACAAGGGTAGAGATGCTCCAACTCTTCCTCTAATAACGGGAAGCTTTTATGATACCCTCTTATTATAGGGAGTGCCGCTTCAAGCGGATCGTTTTGATCCATGATCGCGTAGGCACAGGCCACGGCCAGATCATTGATCAATTGCGTATGGCAGGCATCGCCGTAATCAATGATGGTTCTAACTGTCGGATCGATCAAATCGGTGGTAACAACTATATTATTGTCGTTAGCATCGTTGTGTACCACGCCCTTTCTCAGGGTAGTATAATTTTCCAGCTGGGCTTCAAAAGCGTTCTGAAAAAAGGAAAGTATTTCTCGTTCTTCAGTTTTAAACAAGTTCAAATGCGCTTTGGTCCACAATGATCCTGCAACATCCCAATCAAATTTTCGATTCGCCTGAGGATGGTTGAACCCCTGTAATGCACTGGTCAATTGTCCGCAATGTTCGCCTAAACTCGCTCTGAGCGCATTGGATTGCGGGTTAACGCTGCTCCAAAGTCGACCTGAAATCCATGTTAATAACCTGACTTTTCTATTTCTCCCGTAGGTGTCGGTTATTTCGGTAAGGGTATTCCCTTTTACATCGGGAATTACTTTTGGCGCTATTAAATCGGGACTGTTTTTCGCGACATGCCCTAAAAGTGCCAGTTGAAAGTCGAGGTATTCATCATTTTCGTTGGGTCTCGATAATTTTAGGATGAATCCTTCGGCATCATCCACATTTATTCTGAAATTTAAGTCGATCTCGCCTGGTAATTGTGTGGCCTTTCCTTTTACTCCGTATTGGGCAAGCGCGATAGCTTCGGCCTGGTCGGCCGTGATTTCTAATTGATCGTAGTCGGTCATGGAAACGAGATTTCGATAGATTTAAATAGTATCAGGATGCGGGTGTGCGTAGCCTTCACGGTAAGCCCTTGTCAACAATTGCGTTGCTTCCGGGTCATCAACTACCGTTCTGGTTTTTGGGTCATACACGAGCGCTCTTCCCAGATCCATCGAGATATTTGCTAAGATACAACTAGCCGTTGAAATATGGCCTTCCTCAATATCGGCTATTGGTCGGTTACCATTCTTTATAGCATTCAGAAAATCGAGCATATGGCGGCGTGTGGCAGGGGCTGCATTTAACTCATTATCTTTCTCTATTAAATCTTCAGGATATTTTTCTTTTTCATACAATACTTCAAAATGCATGGGTTCAACATTTTTATCATGCGGAACAAAATCGGCTTTCATGGTACTGCCCGATAGTGTCCCTTTTTCCCCATACAATTTAAACGACCAGGGGTATTCGGGATCTGCCGGTGTTCCCCATGATCGGTGCTGCCAGACACAGTTCAATTCGTCATGTTCAAAAATGGCTGTTTGCGTATCGGCAATATTCGATTTTCCTTCCTTCTGAACATAAATGCCACCTGTAGCTGTTATTTTATTGGGCCAACTTAACCCCAGTATCCAGCGTACGGTATCGTACATGTGCACACACATATCGCCCGTAATGCCATTGCCATATTCCATAAACGTGCGCCACCATCTTCTATGGGGTATTCCGTCATACGGTCGTAAGGGAGCAGGGCCTGTCCACATCTCATAATCCAAGAAATCGGGCACCGGTTCCAAAGGCGGATTTCCATTTGCGCGCATATGATAGTAACAGCACATTTCTACGTGCTTAATTTTACCCAAAAGTCCGGCATCTACAATTTGCTTTTTGGCATCGATCAAGTGGGGCGTACTTTTGCGTTGGGTACCTACCTGTACGGTTTTATTATATTTTCGGGCAGCAGCAACCATGGCCTCGCCTTCCATGACATCAACACTGATCGGTTTT
>JBATIN010000118.1:0-4121 GCA_049667765.1 Flavobacteriaceae bacterium | reverse complement strand
AAAACGGGCGTTAACGATTTCCCAGCCGCTGGGGAAGATTTCCGTTAAGGCCATATCTTTTAAATCGTTAGAACTGGTATTCGTTAAAGTGACCTCAGCTACAAAATCGGTGCCTTGGGTCATTTTTGAGACATCCAAACGTGTACCATCCCTACCTTTAAAGACCATTTGGGCCGAAAGATTTTTCTGAATGATTTTCTCTTCGCCCACCGGCAAAATTCCACTATTCACGATATTTACATAAACAGTATTTCCTTCTACGTTTTTCAATAAGATGCTATTGCTTCCATTTTTAACCTCGATAATCCTGTTAGCCAGTGTTTTCTCCGTAGACACGCTTTCCGATTTTCCATTTACGGTCAAACTTGCTTTTACGCCTTTTCCACCAACCATTTCAGCGAATTTCGCCATTGCCAGCAGACTATATGCGGTACTTTGGGTGCTCATCCAATTATTTTCTGATAGGCGTTTCGCTATGGTCTTTGCCAAATCTTGGGCTTTCGCCTTATCCTTCAATAGTACATAGGTTTCCAGTGCCATGGCCCTATTTCTATCGGAAGAACCATAGGTGTAATAATCCTGTTTATTGTTCTCAACATCCAGCTTGGCGCCATTGAGAATTTGTTGGGCGACGTTGGCCTGCCCTATTATTCCGTAGGCCGCAGCGAGTCGGAATTTCGCTTCGTTAGAAACGCCATTGGTTTCTCGCAAGCGGTTCATACTGGCCACATCGGCATTGCCCGATAATGCCAACGTATACAAACGATAGGCCTGCGCCAAATCGGAATACTCATTGCCCGAGCGCCATTGTTTAGCCACGTTTTGCTGGTATTTTACCCAACTCGATTTAAAGCCAATCGGCAGCACATAGCCTTTCTTTTCGGCTTCCAAGAGGAAATGTCCGGCATAGGAAGTGCCCCAATCATTGGTGTAGTTTTGGCCTGCCCAATACGAGAAACCTCCGTTCGGCCGTTGAAAACCGCCTAATGATTTAATGCCCCGTTCTATATTTTGTTGGATGGATTTCTTCTTGGTGCCATCCACATCAAAAATATCGGCCAAGTACAATTGCGGGAAAGCCCCTGAAGTAGTCTGTTCCACACAACCATGAGGATATTGGATCAAGTACTTCATTCTACCATTGAAATTCATTGGAGGCAAGGTCGAGAATTCGATTTCTGCCGTGTTGCTTCCAGCAATACCGAAAGTTTCCAAATTGATGGTCTGACTTCCATTGGCATCCAAAATAACTTCGGTCATTTCTGAAGTAACCGGATTCGGGTTTACCACATCAATTGGAATCTCAAAAGAGGCCGTTTCGCCCCCACCGGAAGCTTCCACGATCACTTTTCCTATTCCCGAGAAATCGGACACGTTTAACTGAAAGTAGGCCATTTTCTCATCGGGCTGTTCAAAAATCAAGGCTTGTGTGGCTTCGCCTTCAATGGTAAATGCCTTATCCTGCTTGATTTTTAAGGTCACATTCTTGACCTTCTTTTCCATTGCAAAAACCGTAACCGGCAGTGTCACTTTCTCGCCAGGTGTAATTTTCCGTGGCAAGGATGCCAATATCATTAGGGGTTTACGAACAGGAGTGGTTTTTTCGGCTTCGCCATATGCTTCTTTTTTAGGATCTCCCGCAACAACCATCGTACGTACAGAACCTACATATTTCGGGATTTTGATCTTATGTTCCTTGGACTCGCCATCTTTTATGCTAAACGGACCTAAATGTACGACCATAGGCTCGAAACGGTTCGCTTTTTTGTTCTTGGCCCCGGCCAATTCGCCATCGCCCCCAATAGCGAACACCTGATCTATTTTACCTCCAAAAGCACCGATGACATCGTCATAAACATCCCAGGTTTTTACGCCTAAAGCTTCTCTGGCATAAAATGTATTCCATGGATCCGGAGTCTTGAAACGAGTAAGGTCTAGCAGGCCTTCATCGACTATAGCTATACTATAGGTCATTGCCTTTTTATTTTTTTCACTCACTTTTACTGTAATGATCTCCTCAGGCCGCAAGACTTCGGGCATTGCGATTACAGGATCCAATTTGGTTGCCGGATTCTCAACACCAATGCCAGTAACACCGTACATGCGAATAGGCATATCATTTTTGGTATTGGCGTGGGGTTGTAAAGATGCGATAGTGATATACACGTTCGGGGTATACAACTCGGTAATCGGCAACTGGAATTTAGTTTCGCCTTCAACGGTCTCTACCCACAGCGATTCTAAAACTTCACTGCCGTTTTCAACGGTGACCAAGGCCCTGCCCCCAAAAGAGCTTGGGAAGGTTACCGTGGCGGTTTCGCCGATAGTATAGGTTTCTTTGTCAGTCGAGAAAACCAACATGGTAGCTGCAGAGGGGTCAGCTTTTCTTGACTTACCGGCCCAGCCCGGCCAATCGATATAGACGGCTTTGCCCGAAGCATGACCACCTTTGGGGTCTTCAACAAGTACCAAGTACCTTCCCCAATCAGGATATTTCAATTCAAAGTCGAAACTGCCTTTTCCGCTTGCATCGGTATTGATGGTTTTATCGAAAATCAGTTCTCGATATTCACTGCTGCTATACGATGATAAATTGTCTGCTGAAGTATCCCACCACCATCTCCAATTCACTTTAAAGATCGTTACTTTCAGGTCTTTAATCGCTTTCGGATTTCCTTTTTCATCAACCGAAACCACTTCGAATTTATGTTTTACATCGGTCAAAAGCATCCCGCGCGTTTTGTCGCCCTTTGGTGCGTTCAACCCAATATAGGTGTTATAAGGAGAATAGGGTTTAGTAAACACATCGGTGCTGAAATCGCCCCCGTTCTCATACACTTTTGTAATAAAAGCGGCATTCAACATACCGGGCGACTTACTGTTCAACTGCGGATTGATACTGAAACTCGCTTTGCCTTCACCGTCAATCTTGTTGTTAAAAACCACCTGGTCTTCCACCGAAAAACTACGTGTTGGATCGTCAAAAATATACCCGGGAAAGGTTTTGAAACTCGTTGTGGTCGGATTGAACTTGGCCGTAATATCGGCCTTAAGATTTTTGGCTATCGCACCATGCAACCATTTTACTTCCATAGTGCCCTGAATTGGTTTTGCACCGTTCAAAATTTCGGCATCAAAGTCCGTTTTGATTTTTAACCGATTAGGCTTTATGGTCTCTATTTTCAAGGTTTTAGTGAAGGATGCGCCACCGACCGAAATTTTTGCCAACCAATTTCCGGTAGGCGAATTCTCATCGGTCTTGATATTAAAATGGAAGAAATTATCCAGTCCGTTTTTGTTGATTTCACGGTGTACGACTTTATTGTAAGGATCCATCAGCTCTAACTTAACAGGATGGTTCGCAGGCAACGGATTCGCATTGTCGTTCAACATAAAGGATAGGAAAATCTGATCCCCAGGCCTCCAAACACCGCGTTCGCCGAAGATAAAGCCCTTCAACCCTTTTTGAAGCACAGCTCCTGAAACGTCGAATTTACTGACCGAAAGCGCATTGCCATCATTTAGCTTTACATAGTTTTTCTGACCATTATTCTCTGCTACGGCGAAATAGGCCATTCTCTCAGCATCATAAATTGCCGTTCCATCGGCATCGGTAACTATATTGCCCATGGCTTGCTGTTGAAAATCGTAGAAGGTAATCTTAGCACCTGGAATCGGCTTGGTATTCAAAAGGTCGTTGACCGCAATAAAATAGCTTTTATTGACTCCTTTCTTTATGGTTACCCCAAGATCGGTGGCCAAAACGTTCATGCCTACTTTCTTATCATAGTAATATGATTTATTGCAAGGGTTTTCGCGTTCGTTCCAGTCATAATCATAGTAGCCATACTCGTCGTAATAATCTTCAACACCATCCCACGAGCTGTTTTCATCTTCCTCGTCGAAATTTTCTTCAGCTTCTTCTTCGGCATCAAAATTGGTCGAATTACACTTATAAACACTATAGGAAGGTTGGTAGTTGAATTCGACTCGGTACATAGCGCCAACTTCTGGAGCAATCAAGGTACTCAAATCAAGCGCATGTGCTGCCCATTTACCATTGGCATTGGTCAAGTTGTTCTGCAACACTATTTTCTTTGTCGCAATAGGTCGTGCCACAC
>JBATIN010000117.1:0-1816 GCA_049667765.1 Flavobacteriaceae bacterium | reverse complement strand
GGTACCAAATTTCAATGGAAAGCCTTAACAGAAGCGGCAGAAAAAGGAGATTTAAGTCGTACCGATATCGATACCTCGGTAAAACGCATTCTGAAATTAATTTTAGAATCAAAAAAAATGCAGAACTATGCTATTGACAATAAGCCCGAGTTACTGGCACATGCGAAAATTGCACGCCAGTCGGCAGCAGAAGGTATGGTTTTGCTCAAAAATGAAAATGTGCTGCCGATGGTACAAAGTAAAAATGTAGCCTTACTTGGTGTTACCTCTTATGATTTTATTGCCGGAGGTACCGGCTCTGGTGATGTTAACGAGGCTTACACGGTTTCGTTAGAAGAAGGTTTAAAAAATGCCGGGTACGCCATCAATACCATAGCTAAAGAAGCTTTTGAAGTGCATAAAAATGCCAACAAAAAAGCTTTTATAAAACCACAAGGCTTTAAAGCCATGTTTCAACCCTATACTCCGCCTCAATTACAACTTACCGAAGCGCAATTGAACGATGTAGCCGCCAATGCAGATATTGCCATTTTAACTATCGGCAGAAATAGTGGCGAAGGATCTGACCGTGTTGAAAAAGATGACTTTTTATTGACACAACAAGAGCAAGATATGATTGCAACCACCTGTACCATTTTTCATGAAGCCGGTAAAAAAGTAATTGTAGTGCTCAATATTGGTGGTGTGATAGAAACCAGTTCATGGAAACAACAGCCGGATGCTATTTTATTGGCTTGGCAAGGCGGACAAGAAAGTGGTAACGCTGTAGCGGATATTTTAAAAGGTACGGTTAACCCAAGCGGAAAACTACCCATGACTTTTCCGGTGCATCTTAACGACCATGCCTCGAATGCCAACTTTCCTTTAGATGGCGAGCCTATGGATATACCCGAGATGATTTTAGATAAAGAAATAAAAGAAGAAGATAAAGAACGCAATAAAGATTATACCCTGTATGAAGAAGGTATTTATGTTGGCTACCGACACTTTGATAAAGCGAATGTAGCGGTATCGTACCCTTTTGGTTACGGACTTTCGTATACCAATTTTGAAATGAATAATCTCGATGTAAGCGTTGCAAATGACACCATAAATGTAACGGTTAGTGTGCAAAATACTGGTAATTACGCTGGTAAAGAAGTAGTGCAAGTGTATGTTTCAAAACCAAATACCACAATCGATCGCCCGATAAAAGAGTTGAAAGCTTTTGCTAAAACTCCAAAGTTAAATACCGATGAAAGTGTTGCTGTAGTACTTCGTATACCGGTTGCTGAATTGCGCTATTGGGACGAGGCTAACTCTACCTGGGCTCTTGAAAAAGGCATGTATCAAGTGCAAACAAGTGCTTCGTCACGAGATATTGGTTTATCTATGGACATTGAAATTTAAAAAATAGAGTTTTTGCCATAAAGTACAAATAAACCGAACTGCCTGTCGGCAATTAGAAAACCCTTAGGAACGAACAAAGATGAAATGAACCGAACACGATTGCATGTTCCCATCATTGTTAAAATCGTATTCTCCGGAACCAGTGCCTCCATTAAGGGTTAAGGTTGTTCCATCATAGGTGTGACCATAGGTATCCCAATCATTTGGGTAATCATCCCATACAATTGCAAAGTAGAATGTTTGTTGCCACTCTTCCCAGAACATTTCTCCACGTACCGTATACGCATTTCGATCTATCGGATCTATGGTGAGGGTAAAGCGACCATTGGATTGCACGGACATGCTAACAGTTCCTCCGTCTTCAACCACGTCTACAGAAGTGGTAGCAACACTAAATTGGGCTTTGTCGGCATCCCAGGTTCCGGCG
>JBATIN010000116.1:0-7371 GCA_049667765.1 Flavobacteriaceae bacterium | reverse complement strand
TTTTTTGAACAAATTATTCAACGAGTCATTTTTTAGGCAATTTCAAAAACAAAACAATCGTATAGTAGGGTTCGTTTTTCACAAAGTTAAACGAAGCGCATTGATAATTATTTTGAAGATTGTCTTTAATATCTTTTGTAGGGAGTAAAGCGTTGAAATACAGAAAGTTAAATATTATTTTTTTAAATGGGTAGAATATTTGGCTAGCAAGCTATTTTTTCAAGTTGGCTATTATTAAGTTATAAACTATGATAAATAATCTTTGTCCAATTTTTTGGTCAAAAAGAAACCTATTAATAAACCAGTGCCGGCCATAAGAAAGATCGACCCGGGAACCGCAAAAAATGAATTACCTGCTAAATTGTTTTCTAATATACCACCGATCACGATACCGGCACCGATGCCCATCAACAAAAGTGAAAGGTTAAGAATTAATATCTTCCAGACAGGGGCGGCATATTCCCTTTTACCTTTTACGAAAATGCTGGCTTCGGCTCCTTTTTCAATAAGTGCCATGCGTTCTTTGTTCCTTGTAGAGAAAAAGAGATAGACGATTCCGAAAATGACGATAAATGCACTTATAAATACCAATGCTACCATAATTACTTTTTTAATTTGGCCAGTGAAGGCGGTTTATTTAATTTTATTAGGTTTATAAAGTATGACGACCAATAAGTTAGCATGGTTACCAAATTATCATCCTTTTTTTCAGTATTATCTGTAACCACTACAGTATTTGGGTCGTCAAACCAATACATGTCAACCGACAACGACCAATACCTCATTAAAGCTATTTTAGAACATGGTGATACCAAGGACTTCACCATTTTGGTAAATCGGTATAAGAATATGGTTTTTACCTTATCCTTGCAGCTTTTAAAGAATAGGGAGGAAGCTGAGGAAGTAGCCCAAGATGTGTTTTTTAAAATATTTAGGTCGCTTGCGCTGTTTAAGGGAGATTCAAAACTTTCGACCTGGATCTATCGAATTACGTATAATTCCTGTCTCGACCGATTAAAAAGTATAAGTAGAAGGCAACTAACAGTTGATATTGACGATTTCAGCACTGAACACGTTCAAACCATGGAAAGCGCCCTTGATCTCTTGGAGCGTTCAGAACGCGAAGCAACCATTAAAGAGTGTCTGTCAAAACTCCCTGTGGAAGATGGTACGGTTTTGACCTTGTTTTATTACCAAGAACTTAGCTTACCCGAAATTTCTGAAATCGTTGGGATAGAGCAAAACACCTTGAAGGTTAGGCTTTTTAGGGCGAGAAAACGTTTGGCCGTACTTTTAAAGATGCATTTAGAACCCGCACAATTGCAACATTATGGACAAGGAAACCGATAAAAAATTAGAAACGTTTACCAAAAAAATGTTCAGCGACCTACCACCCGAGGTGCCCTCTTTTGACTTCACCACCCGTGTTATGGCCCAAATAGAAACGGTACCGGTAAGACCATTGGTTGGCGATCGACCCTTGATATCGAAAGAAGTGTGGTTGCTTGTGGCGGTGGCCACCATTGGTGTTTTTTCCATTTTGATTTTTGGTGATTTTGGTAACGACATAACCTGGAGTCCGTATATGCAATCGGCTATTTCAACAATCAAAGAAATTACCCTGCCCGATTTGAAGATTTCAAAGGTGTTTTTATATGGTGTTGTAACCTTCACTTTTTTTATGGCTTTGCAAATCGTAGTTTTAAAGCATCACTTCAATAAAAGGTTTGCTTGAAAAGTAAAAAGAGAATTTTTTTCAGCGGTATTCGTGTGGTATTAATCCTTATTTTTATCACATATGGCGCTATTTACCTTTCTACTGTTTACCGGATTTGTTGCATTTTACGCTACTTATAAATTACGTCGCGATTCTTTATCTTCTCGCGATGGTTATTTTCTAGGAGGAAGGTCACTTACTGGCATAGTCATAGCCGGCTCTTTATTGTTGACCAATATTTCTACAGAACACCTTGTCGGTATGAATGGTTCGGCCTATAGAAACGGGGCCATAATCGTGGCTTGGGAAGTAACTTCGGCGCTGGCACTAGTTATCGGAGCCCTTTATTTTGCCCCCAGGTATTTGAAAATGGGGCTTACGACCATTCCCGAATTTCTTGAAAAAAGATTTGATCCCCTTACCCGAACCTTGGTAGCCCTGTTGCTGATCATTTCGTTCGTGGCCACCTTACTGCCTATCGTGCTTTATACCGGCGCGTTGAACATAGAGGCAATTTTTGAAATTTCTGAACTATTGCAGGTAAGCCAAAAACAAGGTATTTGGATCACTATTTTGGTGGTAGGCAGTATAGGTGCCGTATATGCTATTTTCGGAGGATTAAAAATGGTCGCCTATACCGATACCATAAATGGTTTTGGTCTGCTTGTGGCCGGCTTATTGGTTCCTATTTTGGCCTTGTTGAGTATTGGCGATGGAAATCTTTTTAATGGCATGGGTATGGTTTTTGACAACAGCCCTGAGAAATTCAACGTGGTAAGTAATGAATCTGGGGTAGGGGAAGGTTCCCGTACCGCAATTCTGCCTTTTGAAGTACTGTTTACTGGCTTGATGGTCAATCAAATCTATTTTTGGACCATGCATCAATCTATAATACAACGGGTGTTGGGCGCAGTGAATTTAAAGGAGGCGCAAAAAGGGTTACTTTATACAGGTTTATTGAACATATTAGTTCCATTGATTATCGTTTTACCCGGCCTTATTGGTTTTTACTACTTCGGAGATAGTTTGTATGATAATCCAGATACGGTTTATCCGCTTTTAGTCAAAAAAGTGTTGCCCTTATGGTTGACCGGTTTTTTTGTTGCGGTGATGATGGGTGCCATCTTAAGTACGTTCAATAGTGCACTGAACAGTGCGGCAACTGTTTTTAGCTTGGATATTTTTAAAAAATACCTACGAAAAGATGCCAGTGAGCACACCTTGGTCAAGATTGGAAAATGGACCTCGGCTATATTGGCGGTTTTTGCCATAGCGATCGCCCCCTTTGTTGCCAATGCACCTGAAGGGCTCTACCAATTGTTGCAAGAGTTGAACGGCATTTTTTTCATTCCCATCGCGAGTGTGATCATCGCTGGCTTCCTTTTTCCAAAGGTGACTTCTTCAGGCGCAAAAATTGGTTTGCTTTTCGGCCTGCTTTTTTATGTCATCATGAACTTTGTGGTTAAAGTAAACCTCCATTTTGTGCATATCTGGGGTTTGGAATTCGTGTTGAATATAGCCGTTATGCATTTGGCCTCCATGCTAATGACCAAAGAGAAGCGATTTGAAATGGAAGATGCAAAAATTCTTGATCTAAAACCTTGGAAGTATGCCAAGCCTTTTAGTATTTTTTTAATTGTATTTACAGTAATTTTGTACCTTGTACTAGGCAATGTATGAGTGTGTTAGCCGTTAGAACCTAGTATTGTCATTGCATCTTAACGCTTATTACCATGGAAGAAAAAACATTTAGAAATTACGAAGCTCCCGATGTATCGGTGGCCGTAAAGGAGCATTACCGCAAAATGCGTAAAAACCAAACGTATGACTACGTGAAGCGGATGCATAAAAAATACCTCACTTTTGACAAGCCAATGGACCTTTGGGAAGCTATGGGCCACCTAAATAGCTTGGTCGACGTAAGTGACCCCGACCTAGACCTGCCGAACGTTCAGCACCTTATTCAAAGTGCAGAGGCCATTAGGGCCGAAGGCCGACCCGATTGGATGCAGCTCACCGGACTTATACACGATTTAGGAAAGATTATGTTTCTTTGGGGCAGCGATGAAGACGGTACAAGTCAGGCCGAACAGTGGGGCATGGTAGGTGATGTTTTTGTGGTAGGCTGTGCCTTGCCCGATTCATGCGTCTATCCTGAGTTTAATGCCACCAACCCCGATATGCAGAAAAAAGAATATACTACTAAAACGGGAATCTATGAAAAAGGTTGCGGGTTGGATAGCCTTGAGCTGGCATGGGGGCACGATGAATATTTATACCAAGTGTTGAACCATCATAAAGACAATAAGCTTCCAGAAGAAGCCATGGTCATGATCCGCTATCATTCTTTTTATCCTTGGCATTCGGGTGGTAGTTATACCGAATTACTGAACAAAAAAGATGAAGAATATTTAGAGATTATCAAAGATTTCAATAAGTACGATTTATATACAAAGTGTCAAAAAATATATGATCTTGAGGATGTTCGCGCCTACTATCAACCTATAGCTGAAAAGTATTTGGGTAAGGGGCCAATTTTTTGGTAAGAATAAGTACAAGTGAACTAATTAAAAACTTTACGTAAATGGAAAGAAGACAATTTTTAACCAATAGTGCCTTGGGTGTCACTGCTTTAGGGCTATTGCCCAGCTCAAATATTTTATTTGCTGCATCCCCTGCTGGCATAGTGACCCAACCTATAGGGTTTCAGTCTTATGTATTGCGTGAAGAAATCGGTAAGGACATCACCGGCACCCTCAAAAAAATGGCCGAAATGGGCTACGAATATGTAGAGATGTGCTCCCCTTTAGGCTATAAAGGCCCTTTTGAGCCTTTGGTAAAACATTCAGGTACCGAGCTCAAGAAAATTATTAGCGATTCGGGTTTGAAATGCAATAGCAGCCACCTTACCTGGAACGAATTGAACGAGAACCTCGATGAGCGCCTTGATTGGGCCAACCAAATGGATTTAGAGCACTTTGTGGCCTCCGGCGGATTGCATTCGGAAACCCTTGATGAACTAAAACAGAAATGTGCCAAATTGAACGCCATAGGTGAAAAAGTGAAAAATGCGGGAATGATCGCCGCCTTTCACAATCACGATATAGAATTCAAGACGAAATTCGATGGCAAGCTAGAATATGATATCATTTTAGAAGAACTAGATCCAGAGCTGGTGAAAATGCAATTTCAGACACAGGTCATTGTACTAGGGTATAAAGGATCTACTTACTTTAAAAAATTTCCCGGTCGTTTTATTTCTACACATATGCAAGATTATGATGCTATGGAAAACCCAAAAGAAATCGCTTTGGGCTCTGGGATATCGGATTGGAAGGACTTCTTTGCTTCGGCAGATTTAGGAGGAATTCAAGTGGTCTATGTCGAGATGGAATCCAACCCTGGTACCTTAAAAGGTAGCATTGAATATTTGAAGAACTTATAATGATAATAACTAAAAGCCGCTCCGATGAGTCGAAGCGGCCACTATAGCTATAGTTAATGGTTTCTTGAAAAACAAGTACGGTATAAAGATAGGATTGCATCGAACACCAAACTATACCTGAAAACCAGTATTTTTTAATAGAAAACAATAAACCGCCACAATCCAATGTGGCGGTTTTATAAGTGATCTTTTCGTTAGCTGTTAGCTGGTGTCAGTATTTAGTAACGAGGTTAGCGCATTGAGCATCCAACTTCGAGGATTCTTCTTTTTACTGCCAACGGCTAACTTCTCACTGTATTCTATTTCACCATCTCGTAGCTTCGCTTTATAAATTCGGTCAGTTCTTGACCTTTTAACAAGCCTTTTGACAACCGTGCCAAATCGATACTTTGATTAATTAAACGTTCTCTTTTTTTCGTTGTCTTGGTATTCAAGATTTCACCGACCAATTCGTGGTTCGTGTTCACAATCAGGTTGTACATTTCGGGCATTTGGCCCATGCCGAACATACCGCCACCGCCAGTTTTTTGCATTTCTTTCATACGGCGCATAAATTCTGGCTCGGTGATGATGAAAGGTGAGGCATTGCTGTCCATTGCTTCAAGCTGAATGGTGTATTTTTTATCTTCTATGACTTCTTCTAGACTTGTTTTAAGCTGCTCTTTTTCTTCATCCGATAATTTGGAAATCTGCGTATCGTCTTTTTTGATGAGGTTGTCTAGATGATCGGCATCTACCCGGGCGAAAGATAGCTTATCTTTTGAGGTTTCCAACTTTTGGATCAAGTGGCCAATGATGGGTGAATCGAGCAACAAAACTTCATATCCCTTGGCTTTGGCCGCTTCAATATAACTATGTTGGGCCTCTTTGTCTGATGCATAAAGCACTACCAATTTGTCATCTTTATCGGTCTGGTTTCCTTTTACTTTCTCTTGAAGTTCGTCAAAAGTAAAATAGGTATCGTCAACAGTTGGATAAAGGGCAAACTTGTCTGCCTTTTCAAAAAATTTATCCTCTGACAGCATTCCATACTCGATTACGATCTTGATGTCGTTCCATTTCTTTTCGAAATCTTCCCGGTTATTTTTAAAGAGAGAATTTAATTTATCCGCTACTTTTCGGGTAATATATGATGAGATTTTTTTTACTGCACCATCCGCCTGTAGATAAGAACGTGAAACATTTAATGGAATATCGGGCGAATCGATTACTCCGCGTAGCATAGTTAAGAATTCAGGAACGATACCTTCCACATTATCCGTTACAAAAACCTGATTCTGATAAAGTTGTATACGGTCTTTTTGAATGTTGAGGTCGTTGGTCAGCTTAGGAAAATACAGGATACCCGTTAAATGAAAAGGATAGTCAACGTTCAGATGAATATGAAATAGGGGCTCTTCGAACTGCATTGGGTAGAGTTCCCTATAAAATTCTTTGTAATCCTCATCTTTTAGATCAGCCGGCTGCTTCGTCCATGCCGGATTGGGATTGTTGATAATATTGTCCACTTCTTTAGTAGGTGCCTTGTCGTCTGGTTTGGCACCTTCCGGTTTGGGCAAAGTTTTCGTTTTGGTGCCGAACTTGATAGGGATAGGCATAAATTTATTGTACTTGCGTAAAAGTTCGCTAATACGGCTATCCTCTAAAAACTCTTTTGAGTCGTCGGCGATATGCAGAATGATTTCGGTGCCACGATCTTCTTTTTTGCCTTTTTTTAAAGTAAAATTAGGCGAGCCGTCACATATCCAATGTGCCGCGGGAGTATCGGTGTAACTTTTCGTAATGATTTCAACTTTTTCCGCGACCATAAACGAAGAATAGAAACCAAGACCAAAATGACCTATAATTCCTGAATCTTTGGCACCATCGTCATACTTGTTCAAAAATTCTTCAGCCCCTGAAAAGGCTATATCATTGATGTATTTTTTTACTTCTTCCTCGGTCATACCAATGCCTTGGTCGATGATGTGCAGTTTTTTTCCTTTTTTGTCGACCTTAACTTCAATATATGGGCTGCCATACTCAACTTTTGCTTCACCAATTGACGTAAGATGTTTCAGCTTAAGGGTCGCATCAGTAGCATTCGATATCAATTCACGAAGAAATATTTCGTGGTCACTATATAAAAATTTCTTAATTAAGGGAAAAATGTTCTCTACTGAGACATTGATCTTGCCTGTTGCCATTTTTATTGTCTTTTTATGTTATA
>JBATIN010000115.1:0-1615 GCA_049667765.1 Flavobacteriaceae bacterium | reverse complement strand
ACCCCAGCCAAGTCCGCCGCCCCAGCCCCAATTGTTCCATCGGTTCCATCTGTTCCAGCCCCAGCCGCCTCCCCAGCCCCAGTTGTTCCAGCCCCAGCCACCGTTCCATAACCAAGGATCGTAAATGCCCCAATTGTTCCATCCATTATCATAAATATTGATGTTTACACTGGTTGGGTTGTCTCCCCAGCTACCGTTTCCGGCATAATCGTTTTCTGGACTGTAGTAATCGGTAAGTTGAGCCTCGTTTATACTGTCGTTAGCCACATCACTCGAGTAAGAATCCACGTCAGTAAATATCTCATTGTCCAAGATTTCATCATATTGATCCGCTTTTTGGCCAAAATACTCACCGTATTTATTATCGCCTTTTTGCGGTTGTTTTTGAATTGGTCTTTGTTGATTTCTCTCAACAGTAACACGGTCATTATTGCCGCCATATATACCATCATTGTCATAATACGATGCTTGCTGATAAGTGCCGCATGAAACAGCTAAAAAACCTACCGCGGATATTAGTACCGCAGTACGCAATTTTTGGAGGTGTAGGGATTGTATCATCGTTGTAAATTAAATTGTTGAACATTATAAAAATAGTTAGTTTTACCGAACTATTACGATAACATTAACACAAGTTTTGTGCCAAAGTATAGCCAATGAGTAAAAACTTAACAAAGAGAAGCGAGGATTATTCCAAATGGTACAACGAACTTGTTGTAAAAGCTGATTTAGCCGAAAATTCGGGTGTCCGCGGTTGTATGGTCATCAAACCGTACGGATTTGCCATATGGGAGAAAATGCAAGCGCAATTGGATAAAATGTTTAAGGCGACAGGTCATGAGAATGCCTATTTTCCGTTGTTCATTCCTAAATCCTATTTAAGTAAAGAGGCCAGTCATGTGGAAGGTTTTGCCAAAGAATGCGCAGTGGTAACCCATTACCGATTGAAAAATGCGGAAGATGGTAGTGGAATCATAGTGGATCCAGAGGCTAAACTAGAGGAAGAACTGATAGTTCGCCCTACCTCTGAAACCATAATTTGGGATACCTACCGTAGGTGGATTCAATCATATCGTGATCTTCCACTTTTAATCAATCAATGGGCGAACGTGGTGCGTTGGGAAATGCGAACCCGTCTTTTTCTTCGCACAGCCGAGTTTCTTTGGCAAGAGGGGCATACCGCACATGCTACAGAGAAAGAGGCGATCGATGAAGCAAAATTGATGATGAACGTCTATGCCGAATTCGCCGAAGAGCATATGGCAATGCCGGTAATTAGAGGTACGAAAACGGAAAGCGAGCGTTTTGCAGGGGCATTAGATACCTATTGTATCGAGGCATTGATGCAAGATGGTAAAGCATTACAAGCAGGCACATCGCATTTTTTAGGGCAGAATTTCGCGAAAGCGTTCGATGTTAAGTTCGCTAATAAGGAAGGGCAAAAAGACTATGTTTGGGCAACCTCTTGGGGAGTTTCAACACGTTTAGTTGGAGCTTTAATTATGACGCACAGTGATGACAACGGACTTGTACTTCCACCAAAATTAGCGCCGATACAGGTGGTTATTGTTCCAATTTATAAAGGATTGGATCAATTGGATTTGATTTCAGAAAA
>JBATIN010000114.1:0-16773 GCA_049667765.1 Flavobacteriaceae bacterium | reverse complement strand
AACTTTCAACACCTCAAAAGACATGCGCCCGGCGGTATTTGATTTTGCCCATGACAACCAATTAAAAACCTTACAGCTCAGTCGCAAGAACAAGAACCTTGAGAGCCTGTTCACCGAATTGACTTCTTAAAGCGTAGCGATTATCTTTTGTACTATATAGGGACTTCGACTGTGCTCAGGCCGACATACCTTTAAATCAAAATCGTAGTGCCCAGCCCAGCCCATTTTGGTTGCTTACCGGCACCAAACGAAAGCTTGTCTTGGTATCGAACTGCTTATTGTAGGTCAAAATCGCCTTCTTCTTTGATTTACCGGCTGCATGCAAGAAGATAACACCAACTGTAGCGGCACCTAAAGCCCCAATCATTGGTCCCAATGCATTCTTCGCCTTATCTTTTTCACTGAACTGCGAATTATCGTTGTATAATTCTCCAATGGCCCAAAAGGCTAATCCGAATTCTGCTGCCAGACTTATTGACCCAATGATTTCCTGTGTTTTGGCCTTTTTCCAGTAGGCGTTTATTGCATCGTTCTTTGCCATCAAGGCATTGAGCTCTGCCTTGGTAATACGTTCATCGTCTTGATAGTATTCCGAACTCCAAAATCCTGGAAAAACGGTAATTTCCTGAGCTTGAACCGTTGAGGAAAACGACATAAAAAGTAGAAAAAACAGTATAAAACTTAGATTTTTCATAAGTGGTTTTAAAACTTCAACGCCAAACCCAGCCCATTATTGTTACTTACCGGTTCCAGATAAAACGACGTTTTGTTTCCGAGGCTGTCGTTATATTCCAAAATCGCCATCTTTTTATTCTTCATGGCCGATTTGAAGAAAATCGCACCGATAAGTCCCGTACCCGCTGCTGCGATTAATGGGGCAGTCAGGGGTTCGTTGTCGTCCAGGTTTTTTATCAGCCAAATAGATGAACCAAAATTGGCCGCTCCAAATATAAGGCCGCCTAAGGCCTGCTTTTTAGATTTTTTCCAATAGGCTTCGGAAACCGGACTACCCGTCATAATCGTATTGATTTCCTTCCAGTTAAGTTTTTCTTTGTCTTGATAGAACTCATCGCCCCATGTGCCGGGGAAAGAGGTAATTTCTTGTGCTGACAGATTCGTACTAATTAGGGCCATGAAGGCCATCGATAAAAATATTTTTGAAGTTTTCATTATTATTTTTTGTTTAAAGTTAATTAAATAATTATAAACAAAATAAAATTTAACCTTGATCTAACAATTCTTGAAATGAATCTGCTTTGGGATTAAATTCACTAGTATCTTCTTCCCCAGAAATGGAATCGTTTTTTACCATAAAACAACGATTATCGGACACTGTCCCCATTGGTTACCATAACATACATTAATATTTTCACAGGGTAAACCCAATTACATAAGAACATGATAGTTGATTTGTGATTGAAATACGAATTGTAAATCAAGTTTTAAGATATTCACTTTTATGTAGACATCAACCTATAATGCCCGAAGTCTCACATTCCGAAATTTAACCGTTCCGGTTTCAGCAGCTTGAAGCCCAATATATCCTTTTTTCAATTCATCATTTTTAAGATCCGCAACCTTGATATCATTGATCCATGCCTGAATATGATTGTTTTCACACCTTATTTTATAGGTGTTCCATTGGTCTATGGTCTGCACCTGAGCATGCGGACTACTTCTGGAAACAATAGCCCCTGTTCTATCTTTTTGTTTTGGGTGGTCGTCCCAAATATTGATTTCGTAGCAATCGGTATAGCTTAACGCATAGTCTTTACAGCGGATAAAAATACCTGAATTCACAGTAGGGTCTGGAAAGAATTCCAACTCAAGTTCAAAATCTTGATAAGGTAGTTTGGTCATTACAAATCCCGCCCCTTTATTTACACTACCGACTATTTCGTTATTGGTAAATTGCCATTGTGCATTGCCTTTTTGGATCCAAGTGCTACTATTGGCTTTAAATAAGAGTTTCGAATTTCCACAAGCAAAAACTAAAAAAGAAATTATCAAAGCAATAGTAGGATATACTCTTAATCGGCCCATACATCAACTCAATTCTGTTTTCTTATTAAAAGTAATGATTTCCGGTCAATGCATTAAAAATCAAATTAACAAGCAATGCTCAAGTATTAGGATAATTATTTGATGTTAAAATATCTATTACCTCATCCAGCTCTCCTTGCACTTTTGGATCCGTACAATTAATCAAAATAGCAAAAACCATTTGCTCCTCAGGGTATACAAAAAAGTTGGAATATCCTCCGACCCCGTTCCCAATATGGCCATAAAAAGGTCTGCCTTTTTGATCTTGGCTCACTTGCCAACCAAGTCCGTAATAGGTATTTTTTTCGTTGATGACCTGGGAAGTCAAAAATTGGTTTCGGGTTGCATCTTTCAACATCTTGCCTTCTAAATAGGCCTGGCCGAACTTGGCAATATCTTCAGAAGTGGACAGGTAACCACCACCGGCCAGTTTGTAACAATTGTTTACCGGGATTGCCTTTCTAAAGCCGCCAAGGCGGTTCTTAGTGTAGTATTTTGTCAAGCAGAGCATTTCGTCTTCCCTCAGCATGAACCTCCTTGAAGCCCTTTGGTTGTTCTCAACCCCTTGGTCGTTCCTAATCACTTCGACTGGGCTTAGGTTGATATCAGGTGTAAACGTATGGATCATTTCCAACGGTGCTAAAACGTTCTGTAGCACATACTCCTGAAAAGTAATACCACTGACCTCTTGCATGGCCAGTGAAATCAGCACCCAGTCGTAACTGGTATACAGGTAATCGGTGCCAGGTTCAAAAAGCAATGGATCGTCTTTAAAAATTTCAATGCTTTCTTTGATGGAATAGGGTTTGTTGAGGCCGTATTCCATGCCTCGGTAACCACGAATGCCTGCCGTATGGCTTGCGAGTTGGCGGATACTAAAGTCCCACTGCTTTTTCGGATAGTAGGGCACGTAGTTATAAAACGAAGCATCCAAATCTATTTTACCTACTTCGACCAAATAAGCCAAAGCGGTTGCCGCAATATTCTTGGATACACTGGCAATGCGAAAAATCGTTTTAGTAGGATCTATTGACACCTTATTATCGATATCCGCAAAGCCATAACCTTTTTGAAGAACTGTTTTTCCTTCACGTAAAACGGTAATTGAAAGTCCTGGTAATTTTTTTTGGTTGACCAAATCTAAAAGAAGAGCATCGGCTTTTACCAAACCCTTAAGCTCAAGGTCTTTACCCACTACCCTTTGGAAAGCGAAAAGGTTTGCTATTTTTTTAAAGATAGGGTTCATTGCGGGTTTACAGTTAATCCTTGAAAATCAATTTTCCTTTATACCGTTCTTCAACGGCTACCTCATCAGGACGGTGAAAACTAATGACATCGCCCACTCCACGAATGACTCCCATCACCGATGTTCTCGGGTTAATAAACATATCGTTGGAACCTCTATGGTCTAAAACAATATTTTGTGCAGTTAAGTCCTCAGCTTCCATGCGCGAATCTCCTGCAGCAATTACTAGGCTAAGATTTTCTGTTTTTCCGGTTAGCTTAAAATAGGCAATGCCATTGACTACTATACTTAGGTTTTGGGCATCGAGCTGCAAATTAAATTCACCATCCGTGGTATCTGCCTCAGGGTCTAAAAAGCTTTCCGAGAACAATTCAAGGTTCTGATATGTCAAAACCCCATCGCTGCGAATAGCTTCACCTGTACTACTTCTAATTTCACTAAGTAATGGCGATGTGATATAAACCGTAGTGAGGCCATAGTCACGAAAGAGGTTACAACCATTTTCGTTTTTAAGGATCAATCTATTGCCTTCTACCTTGGCAGAAACTTCGTCTAATAAATTTTCACCTGTTTCTATTTCCACTTTTTGGACGTCGCCTTGTTTTAACACCAGTCCTACTTTTTCAAATACCGTAATTTTTGAGAAATTCGGTATTGTAATTTCTTTTCTGATGACTTCACCGGAATTTTGCAGACAATCTGAAGCGGAGTCGGTAGAACAGGATAGAACCAACAGCAAAACCATGAAGGAAAATAAGCACCTTAAATGAACTACTGATGTTCCAACTTTGCCCCCTCCGACTGTCGGCGTACGGAAGTTATATCGGAACACGCTCGCGCCTGGAAATAGGGAGAAAACCCATTTTATCAAATTTATTGGTAAACCCATATAACTCATCACTTTAAAATCGAACCCCAACCCCGATCTCTATTGCTTCGGCTGCTGCCGCATGAGACTTTAAGGTAATAGCCCCATACATTTTAGTACCAAAATAGCGTTTCAACCCAATTCGGTTGTACAATCTACCCTCAAAATCAAAAGGATAATACACATAATACCCCAATTGTGCTATAACACTTAGTTTATTCACGAATAGTTCGTGACCCACAAAGACCCCTACCCTTTTGTAATCATCGTCTTCTTGTACCCCATATTCAGGAAAAGCGATGGCCTGATAGCGGATCAACTCTTTAAGGAAATTAGAAAGAAATAAGTCGCCCCCAACTTGTATGGCACTTTTACGGCCCAATCTTTTATCAACATAGGCTGAAACTATATAGAATGGATGCTGCCCCAGCCCAATAACATCACTTTCATTAATGCCTGTTCGTAATGCCACATTGTATCGCAGGGGTTCGGTTACCTTTTCACGATCTAAGGTTCGCATATATTCCATTGATTTGCCACCGTCAAGATCATAGGTCAATCCGGCATTAAAGGCCAAGGTGTTTGTTGAGGTGTTCGGGGCCTTTACGTTGCCGTTAGAATAATGTACTACCAAAACCCCAGCCTTAAAACCCAATCCCTTAAAAATGTTTTCACGGTGAAAATTCAACATCAAGTAGGTTGAACTCATGATATCAGAACCATAGGCATTGTTTCTATAGTTTAAGTTCTTGTCATAAGGGTTAGTGGCGTACGATACCCCTTGCCCTAAACGCAATTGAAGGTTGCGCTTTAAAAAATAGAAATTATAATGAGCGTAAAGTGCGGCATGCTTTCCTAAAGTGCTATTGTTCATATCTTGGTAAATGAATGAATAGCCAACATCGGGGTAATTGTATGGTTCTTCCCATTCTTCAGTTCCATAGGTTTTCCTGTTAACCCCTAGGACAAAACCTGTGGGGTGTTCACTGATCAGGTGCGAAATATCAGGGTTGTGAAGCAAAACAGACCCATAGAAAGCACTCGCATCCAAAACATATTTCTTGTGAACACTATCTTCCTGAGAAAGACAAAAAACGCCACTTAACAAAGCAAAAATAGAAAACCATAGCTTCATGGGAGTCAAAGGTAAGTACGAAGTACGAGAAACGAGGAACGAAGTTGAAGAAATGTACGTTACTGAAATAAGTTGACCACTTAAAAATACGAAGTGCGAAATACGAGGTACGAAGCTGAAAAGTACGAGGTAAGAAAACCTAAAAGCTAATGGCTAAAACACCTTTTTCGCAATCGCTTGTATGTTATCAGATTTCCCCATGGAGTAATAATGCAACACGGGCGCGCCTGCGGCCTTTAGTTCCTTTGATTGTTTAATGGCCCATTCAATGCCCACCTCGCGAACCGATTTGTTATCCTTACACTGATCTACAGCGTCGATCAGGTCTTGCGGAAGGTCTATTCTAAAAACCTGGGGCAACAATTGTAAATGCCGCTTCACCGCGATCGGTTTAATACCTGGAATTATCGGAACATCGATTCCCATGGCTTTTGCCGAATCGCAGAATTCAAAAAACTTCTTATTATCAAAGAACATTTGGGTTACTACATAGTCGGCTCCGGCCTCGACCTTTTCCTTAAGACGTATTAAATCCGATTTTAAAGAAGGGGCCTCCAAATGTTTTTCAGGATAGCCCGCCACCCCAATGCAAAAATCGGCACAATCGTCTGTTTCAATAACTTCGTGTAAATATTGGCCCTTATTGAGGTCATGAATCTGTTTTACCAGCCCCACTGCATAATCATGACCGCCCTTGGTAGGTTCAAAATACTTTTCCTCGCGCATGGCATCACCGCGCAAGGCCATGACATTATCGATACCTAAATAGTGACAATCGACGAGTAGATATTCGGTTTCTTCTTTTGTAAATCCACCACAAAGCACATGCGGAACAGTGTCAACTTCATATTTATGCTTTATAGAGGCACAAATACCAACGGTGCCCGGCCGCATTCTGGTCAATTTCTTATCGAGAAGGCCCGAACGGTCAATGTATACATACTCTTCACGGGAAGTCGTTACATCGATAAAGGGAGGTTTGAACTCCATTAACGGGTCAATATTGTCGTAAAGTTCTTTGATATTCCTGCCCTTGACCGGCGGTATAATCTCAAAAGAGAACAGGGTTTTCCCTTTCGCATTTTTTAAATGGTCAGTAACCTTCATATTTCCTATTTGTCACCCTGATCACAGTCGATGGGTTGGTTCAGTATTTATTTTCTAAATTAATCATCCGCAATATTCGGAGCTAGCCATCTTGTGGCTTTTTCCAAAGCCATCCCTTTTCGTTGGGCAAAATCGGCTACTTGGTCTTCTTTTATTTTTCCTAATCCGAAGTATCGGGCTTCCGGGTTTCCGAAATAGTACCCCGAAACCGAAGCTGCCGGCCACATGGCCAAACTTTCGGTCAATTTCACCCCTATTTTTTCCTCAACCTGAAGCATTTCCCAAATCGTCAATTTCTCCAAATGATCAGGACAAGCAGGATACCCTGGTGCCGGACGTATACCCTTATATTTTTCATTGATTAATGCTTCACTGTCCAGGTCTTCATCGGCCGCATAACCCCAATGCTTGGTACGTACTTCTTTATGTAAGTATTCGGCAAAGGCTTCGGCCAAACGATCGGCCAAGGCTTTGATCATAATAGCGCTATAATCGTCAAGTTCCTTAACATATTGTGTTGCGAGTTCTTCGGTACCGAAACCCGTAGATACACAAAAACAACCGATATAATCTTGTATATTGGTTTCTTTTGGGGCTATAAAATCAGCCAAGGCATAGTCGGGCACACCTTCTTTTCGCTTTAATTGTTGGCGAAGGGTTCGGAAAGTGAACTTTTCGCCAGAATGCTCTTCAACTGTGCTCAGATTGATATTTACATCTACTGCGATATCATCAACATTTACCGTATTGGCAGGAAACAATCCAAAAATCCCTTTGGCTTTCAACTGTTTTTTGTCCAGAATTTTTTTCAACATTTTCTGGGCATCGGCAAAAAGCTCAGTGGCCTGAACACCAACAATCTCGTCGGTCAAAATAGTCGGGTATTTTCCATGCAGCTCCCAACTGCGAAAGAAGGGTGTCCAGTCAATAAATGGCACTAATTTCTTAAGATCTAGGTCTTCAATCACCTGAATGCCAAGTTTATTAGGCTTTACAATGTTTGTGGTACTCCAATCAATTTTAAATTGATTTTTTCTGGCTTCATCAATCGACTTATATTCTTTTTGAACTGAACGCTTTAAAAATTTATCACGGAATACATCATAATCTTCCTTGACGGATTTTTTATACCCTTCGGAAGTTTCTTTTTGCAAAAGGTCACCTACTACCGTAACCGCCCGTGAGGCATCATTGACATGTACAACGGCTTGACTATACTGCGGATCTATTTTTACGGCGGTGTGCGCCTTGCTCGTAGTAGCCCCCCCTATCAACAGCGGAACTTTAAAATTCTTTCGTTCCATCTCTTTGGCCAAATGCACCATTTCGTCCAAAGAGGGAGTAATCAATCCGCTTAGACCAATGATATCTACATTATGTTCTATGGCCGCGGCGATAATTTTTTCGGGAGGCACCATGACACCTAAATCGACAATCTCATAGTTGTTACAAGCCAAAACAACGCTAACGATATTCTTCCCGATATCGTGCACATCGCCTTTTACGGTGGCCATCAAAATTTTTCCGGCGCCTTCGGAATCTCCTTCTTGAGGATTCAACAATTTTTCTTCTTCAATATAAGGTAAAAGGTGAGCTACGGCTTTTTTCATAACACGAGCCGACTTAACCACTTGGGGCAAGAACATTTTACCGCTTCCAAAGAGGTCGCCCACTACGTTCATTCCGGTCATGAGGTGGCCTTCGATAACCTCGATGGGTTTTTCGGAGGCTTGTCGTGCCTCCTCAACATCGTCAACAATATATTGATCGATTCCTTTGACCAAGGCTCTTGTAATGCGATCTTGCAAAGGTTCTTCGCGCCATGAAAGATCTACTTTACTTTCTTTGGCTTTTCCTACCACCGATTCGGCAAAATCAAGCAGGCGTTCGGTGGCATCTTCCCTTCTGTTCAAAATGACATCTTCCACTCTTTCTAGTAAATCTTTCGGAATATCGTCATAAACCTCCAACATGGTAGGGTTTACAATCCCTATATTCATGCCTGCCTTAATGGCGTGGTATAAAAAAACCGAATGCATGGCTTCCCGCACCGGATTATTTCCTCTAAAGGAAAACGATACATTGCTAACTCCCCCGCTCACACTTACATACGGAAGGTTTTTCCGCACCCATCTCGTAGCATTGATAAAATCGAGTGCATTCAACTTATGCTCATCCATCCCCGTAGCGACGGGGAAAATATTCAAGTCGAAAATTATGTCCTCGGGAGGGAATCCGACTTTGTTTACAAGTATATCATAGGAACGCTTTGCTATCTCTATACGTCTATCGTAATTGTCGGCCTGGCCTACTTCGTCAAAAGCCATAACGATTACCGAAGCACCATATCTTTTTATGAGCTTCGCGTGGTGAATAAACTGCGCTTCACCTTCCTTTAAACTTATAGAGTTGACGACACATTTACCTTGTACGACTTGGAGGCCTGCTTCGATAATCTCCCATTTTGAACTATCGATCATAATGGGTACCCGTGCAATATCGGGCTCGGCAATCACAAGATTCAAGAACTTGACCATGGCCACTTTGCCATCGATCAAACCGTCATCCATATTAATATCGATAATCTGTGCTCCGCCTTCTACTTGATCACGGGCAACGACCAACGCTTCTTCAAATTTTTCTTCTTTGATGAGACGAAGGAACATTTTGGAACCGGCAACATTGGTACGTTCCCCAACATTTACGAAATTACTTTCG
This sequence comes from Flavobacteriaceae bacterium, assembly GCA_049667765.1. Classification (GTDB taxonomy): domain Bacteria; phylum Bacteroidota; class Bacteroidia; order Flavobacteriales; family Flavobacteriaceae; genus JBATIN01. The sequence continues at coordinate 7,656 of JBATIN010000114.1, read as the reverse complement.
GGAGTTACAATGAGGGGTTCTAGGCCGCTTAGTTTTAGGTATTTCGGTTTTACTTCGCTCATTTATTTGGTTTCGATCATCAACGCCCTTGGGTCATATTTTTTTACAAGTTCAGCAATCGCTGATATATGCTCTGGGGTGGTGCCGCAACATCCACCCACAATATTCACCAAACCTTTTTCTACATATTCTTTAATCTGTTCGGCCATTTGTTCGGGAGATTCATCGTATTCACCAAAAGCATTGGGCAATCCGGCATTGGGGTGGGCAGAAATGGCATGGTCCGTTTTTTCGGCAATCGCTTCCAGATGGGGTACTAACTGACTCGCTCCTAAGGCACAATTGAAACCGACGGAAAGTATTGGAATGTGCGATATGGAAATCAAAAAGGCTTCCGCCGTTTGGCCCGATAATGTTCTCCCGGATGCATCTGTAATGGTTCCACTGACCATTATGGGCACATCGATATTCCGTTCCTCTTTGACTTCTTCAATGGCAAAAAGAGCGGCCTTCGCATTAAGCGTATCGAAAATGGTTTCGACTAATAGAATATCCACTCCACCATCTAACAAGGCTTCTACTTGCTGCTTGTAGGCTATACGCAATTCATCAAAAGATACAGCGCGATATCCCGGATCGTTCACATCGGGAGACATACTTGCGGTCTTGTTGGTGGGGCCGATACTACCAGCCACAAAACGAGGTTTATGGGGCTCTTTGGCAGTAAATTCATCTGCCACTTTTTTCGCAATACGTGCAGATTCAAAATTCAGTTCATAAACCAAATCTTCCATGTGATAATCTGCCATGGCGATGGTGGTACCGGAAAAGGTATTGGTTTCCACAATGTCGGCACCCGCTGCAAAATACTTACGGTGCACTTCCGCAATCGCATGAGGTTGGGTCAATGATAGAAGATCATTATTGCCTTGCAAGGGATATTCCCAATCTTTAAAACGTTGCCCACGAAAATCGGCTTCCTGAAATTTATAGCGTTGCAACATGGTACCCATTGCGCCATCGAGCACCAAAATCCGTTTTTTTAGTATTTCTTTGATATCGATCATACTTCTATATAAATACCTATCATTCAATACCTTGTTCATAAATTATGAATCAAGGTAAATTTTATTCGTATATCAACTAAGAAAAGAAAAGACTATGTCTTTGGTTATCTGTCCGCCAACTGGCCGATAGAACGTAGCACCTTCTTCTGGCAAAGGGTTGCTAAGGCTTCAATGGGTCTAATCCCTCCGCCTTTCTTGATAACGATTTCAATTTATTAATGAACTGGGTGCAAAGTAACGGCACAGCACAATTAAAAGCAAGTAAAGTAGCTGGTTTTTATGTGCCTTGCCCATAAAGGGAGGAATTATTATTTATCTGGCGGGTCCGTTTCAATTAGGCGATACTTTGTACCACCTCCTTTTTAGCTTCTTTTTTAGTACCATCGAAACCTTCAACACCACCTACTGTGGTATATTTCATAACATAACGCTTACCAGGATTTATGATCTGATAGGCGAATTGGCACATCACCGCCGCCTCATGAAAGCCTGATAAAATCAATTTCAATTTTCCTTCATAGGTGTTGACATCTCCAATAGCGAACACCCCGGGAATATTGGTCTGATAGTCTTTGGCATTATTGACCTTGATCGCATTTTTTTCGATTTCCAGACCCCAATCGCCAATTGGTCCTAACTTTGGGGAAAGTCCGAATAGGGGTATAAATGCATCGGTCTCTACATAAGTTTCTCCTTTTTCGGCGTCATTATGTTTGATCACCACTGCTTCTAAATTTTCGTCTCCGTATAGTTTTTTAACCTCAGCTTCGGTAAACAGTTTTATTTTGCCCAATTTGGCCAATTCGGCAGCCTTCTCTACAGAATCCAAAGCGCCCCTGAATTCGTTTCTACGATGCACCAAGGCAACTTCTGAAGCTACGTCGGTCAAAAAGATCGCCCAGTCCAAAGCTGAATCCCCGCCACCAGCAATCACCACTTTTTTATCTCGATAGACTTCAGGGTCTTTTATGATATATGCAACCCCTTTATCTTCAAACTCCAAAATGTTTTCAATGGGCGGTTTTCTAGGTTCAAAAGAACCCAAACCACCAGCGATGACTACCACTGGGGCTTGGTGCTTGGTGCCTCTGTTAGTTGTTACGATATACGAACCATCATCTTGCTTATCCAATGTTTCCGCACGCTCTCCCAATGTAAACCCGGGTTCGAAGGGTTTTATTTGATCCATGAGGTTCGTAACCAAATCGCCAGCTAATATTTCAGTGAAGGCCGGAATATCGTAAATGGGTTTCTTCGGATAGATTTCAGCGCATTGGCCACCAGGTTGTGGCAATGCATCTATGAGATGACATTTTAGTTTTAACAAACCTGCTTCGAATACCGTGAAGAGTCCGGTTGGACCTGCACCTATGATTAGTATATCTGTTTTTATCATTTTTAACTAATTATTACACTTTTTCGACCAACTTTTGGGTTATTTCATTCATTTTATCCACTTTTTGCTCAAAATCGCCTTTTATTGTTTTTCTATAATCGTTCAGATTTTGAACCATTTTATTGATATCTTCAGGAATTACGTCCTCAAAAAATTGACGCAATCGTTTCGCTGTGGTCGGAGATTTTCCGTTGGTGGAAATCGCGATTTTGACATTTCCCTTAGTAACGATTCCTCCCATATAAAAGTCACAATAGGGCGGATTATCGGCTACATTGACCAATTTATCCAACCCCCTGCAATCCTTATAAATCTGCACATTTACTTGGGTCACGTCAGTGGTTGCGACAACCAAATGTTTGCCTTTTAGGTACTTTTCATGGTAGATATCGTTAATTAGTTCCACATTATACTTCTTGGCCAACTCCAAAGTGCCCTCTCGAAACATAGGGGAAACCATAGTGACTTTGGCATCGGGACTCGATTTGGTCAAAAAGGTGAGTTTTTCTTCCGCAACATTGCCTCCGCCAATAATCAAAATATGGAGATTTGAAGTTTTTAGGAATATGGGATATAGATTATTTCGTTCCATTATCAGATTGCTAAATTATGTTCGCAAACTTGTTCTTGAATCGCCAGAATACCTGCTCTATGCTGCACCACTTCCCCAATAATTATTATCGCTGGATTGGCCAATTGCTGTCTTTGAACTTCTTTCGATATGGTAGCTATTGTTCCAACCCCCACTTTTTCATTATAACATGTGCCATTCTGAATGATGGCAATGGGTGTATTCGACTTCCCCTCACTTTTAAACAGCTCCACTATTTGTCGCAATTTTGACATGCCCATCAAAATGACCACTGTGGCGCTTGATTTGGCAGCCAAGGCAATATCTTCGGATAGTTTATGCTCTTTGGTGGTACCGGTAATGACCCAAAAACTCTCTGCCGATCCTCTTTTGGTCACCGGAATGTTTTGCGACGCCGGAACCGAAAGAGACGAAGAGATTCCCGGAACCATGGCGACTTGCACCCCGTGGGCGGCGGCATATTCCATTTCTTCCGCTCCTCTACCAAAAACAAAAGGATCACCTCCTTTTAAGCGTACTACATGTCCGTTTGACCTAGCCTTGCTCACGATCAACTCATTGATCTGTTCTTGTTGATAGGCATAACATCCTTTACGCTTCCCTACGAAAATATGTTCTGCATGGGGTGCGTATTCCAACAATTCGGAATCGACCAAGGCATCGTACAAGACCACATCGGCACTCCGTAAGGCTTTTATCGCCTTGAGCGTAATAAGCTCCACATCTCCCGGGCCTGCGCCAACCACAGTTAAAAGCCCCCCCCGCCCCCGAAAGGGGAGCTGCGTACTCGAATGGAAAGCCCACTCAGGGGAGAAATTATGCTCATTAAAATTTGTATGATTCTTGTCCATCTTTATACTTCTGCTAGTTCCAATTTTCTAAATACCTCCACCTTCTGTAAAAATCCTTTGGCATCCTCCAAATATTGATTTGCAAAAGATTCCGTGGGTTCGTTTTTGTTTAATTGAAGAACTAGATCTTCGAATCCTCCTGCCAAAACAATTCTTCCTGTTGAAATAAACTTTTCGTCGAAATCTTTGATGATACTCGCATGGGTGTTCGTCTTTGTATTTTCTGCTGTGAGTAGGGCTTTTGCCGTATTCACCATTGAGGAATAGGAATGATAGATACTTGCGGCCCATTTTTTTTCATTCAAAATTTCTTGGGCATTTTTTATTTTCTCCTCGCTCTCGAACAAAAGCGTAGCGATCAAATCAATGACCACCCCAGCACATTCGCCAATTCCAATAGCTTGTTCGTAACGTTCTTTAGTGCCCCAATCGATAAAATCAGCTTGGGTAAGGTTTTCAACGTCGGTCAAGGGTTTCAGAAAATCGTAAAAATACATTTGCCCTTTGGCCGCATAATAGTTGGCAAACGAAGCGCCGTTTCCGTTGGCATCATAGTCGTTCAAGATCAAACGCAAAGCCTCCGGTCCTCTTTTACTGGGTACTTTTACCACCTTATCGGCAAAACGCCCGTTTCCGTTGCCATCATTCCCGCCCCCTAAAAGCACTTGAAGTGCAGGCGCCACTAGTTTGTCCTTGGTACGAACGCTCATCCCCTGAAAACCGATATTGGCCATATTATGTTGCCCACAGGCATTCATACAACCACTGATCTTGATGACCACATCTGCATTACTGATATACTGCGGATATTCAGATTTGATAACCCTTTCCAACTCTTCGGCGATACCGGTACTACTTGAAATTCCCAAATTACACGTATCTGTTCCCGGGCAAGCGGTGATGTCCAAAGCCTTGTTGTAGCCCGCTTCCGTAAAGCCCAATTTTTCAAGCTCGGTATAGAAAAATGGCAAGGCCGCTTCTGCTACATAAGGAATTAAAATATTCTGCCTCAGTGATAACCGAATTTCACCAGCGGCATAGTTCTGAACCAGATCCGCCAACAATCTTGCTTTATCGGTATAGAAATCACCTAGCAACACCTTAATACCTATAGCAACAAATCCACTTTGCTTTTGAGGAACGATATTGGTCGATTTCCAGGTTTCAAAGGCTTCACTATTGGATATGGCAGCTCGTGGAACAGGTTTATTTGAAATATTGACCCTCGGATACGCTAAGGCATCGATTTCAAAAGTTTTATGCGGGACGGCTTTTTGTTCTTCCGATAACAATTTTTTAAATCCGTCAAGGCCTAGATCTTTCAATAAAAATTTCATGCGCGCCTTGGCCCTACTCTTTCGTTCGCCGAAGCGATCAAAAACACGCACTACGCCATCCATTAATGGAATAATTTTTTCAGAGGGAAGAAATTCAAAAAGTACATCGGCATGGCGTGGCTGTGAACCCAAGCCGCCACCGAGCAATACTTTAAAGCCTTTGATGCCCTTTTCTATTTTAGCGATAAAGCCGAGATCGTGCATGTAGGATAGCCCCGTATCGGCATCACTTGCAGAAAAGGAGACCTTGAACTTACGCCCCATTTCTTGTCCGATCGGGTTGCGTAAAAAATATTCAAAAACAGCATGTGCATATGGTGATACATCAAAAGGTTCGTGAACATCGATTCCCGCCGTCTCACTTGCAGTTACATTGCGAACGGTATTGCCACAGGCTTCGCGAAGGGTAACCTGATCCCTTTCCAACTGCGCCCATAGTTCTGGAGTTCTGTCTAAATCGACATAGTGAATTTGGATATCCTGTCGCGTTGTAATGTGCAATCGACCTGTAGAATATTCATCGGAAACATCGCAAATTCGCTTTAATTGTTTCGTGGTGACCTTGCCATAAGGCAGTTTTATACGAATCATCTGCACGCCCTGTTGTCTTTGACCATAAACGCCCCTGGCCAGACGAAGACTACGGAATTTCTCCTCATCCAAATCACCTTCTTTGAACTGACGGATCTTACGTTCAAGTTCAAGGATATCTTTTTCTACTATCGGATTTTCTATTTCTGTTCTGAAACTTTGCATATTCTTGAGACGCTAGAAACTAGATTTTAGATGCTAGACTTTTTTATCTATTTTTCCTATCGGGTTAATAGGAATGATTAATTGAGTTACTCATTGCTAAAGGTTAAGATTCCGAGCTAAGGCTTGCGCTTTCAACCCCTCCGGTTTTCCCATCCGCCTATCGGCGGAGAAAAACCACCTCCCCTCGTTTGAGGGGAGGAGCGATAAACATTTTAAATAATGAAACCTGCTACCACGGTATTGTTCGATTGTGTATCGATCAAGATGAATGAACCATTAGTACGATGGTTTTTGAACTTGTCGTAAAAAATGGGTTTGTTCAATTTAAAGGTTACTTGAGCGATATCGTTCATGCCCAAACCGTCTACATTTTCTTCAATTCCAGAATAATCGGGATTAATTTTATGGTGAATCTGGTCGACCTTGGCCAGTACTTTGTTCACTCCATGTTGAACTACATATTTTTTGCCCGACGTTAATTTGTCGGTATCCATCCAAGCAATGGTAGCCGTAAACTGTTTTTCGATAGTAGGCAGGTCCCCTACCTTTACCAACATATCACCACGACTTACATTGATTTCATCTTCCAAGGTGATGGTTACCGATGACCTTCTTGCCGCGGTTTGGTATTTTTGATCGTAAAAAAAGATATCCTTGATTTTGGATCTTGTCTGTGACGGAAGTGCTACGACCTCATCACCCACACTTAGCTCCCCACCATAAACCTTTCCCGCAAAGCCCCTAAAATCATGGTGCTCATCCGTTTTTGGTCTGATGACATATTGTACCGGAAATCGTGGTGTGCCTATATTGGACACGGCTGCCAAATCTAATCCTTCTAAGTGCTCGAGCAAGGTTTCGCCTTTGTACCATGGTGTTTTATCAGATCTATTAACCACATTATCCCCTTTTAATGCACTAACAGGAATAAAGGTGATTTTTTGATCCTCGTAATCTCGTTTTTGCATCAATTCAGAAAAATCGGCTTTTATTTCGTTGTATCGCTCCTCAGAAAAATCGACTAGATCCATTTTATTGATAGCGACGACCACCTCTTTGACGCGCAAAAGATTGTTGATGAAAAAATGACGATGGGTCTGCTCGATAACGCCTTTTCTGGCATCGATCAAGATGATTGCCGCCTGCGATGTAGATGCGCCCGTAACCATATTTCGGGTATACTCCACATGGCCTGGAGTATCGGCAATAATATAACTCTTGGTTGCCGTTGAGAAATAGATATGGGCCACATCAATGGTTATGCCCTGTTCGCGTTCTGCAACGAGTCCGTCGGTGGCCAGCGAGAAATCAAGATAATCATATCCTTTCTGCTTACTGGTTTTTTCAATGGCTTCCAACTTATCGCTGGTCAATGATTTTGTGTCGTACAGTAATCTACCGATCAAGGTACTTTTACCATCGTCTACACTGCCTGCTGTTGCTATTTTAAGTACTTCCATTTTTTTTCAGTATTCAGTGGGCAGTTCCAGTAGGCAGTACTTAATAGTAAACTGCCAATTGTTACTGCCAATTCTTAAAAGTATCCTTGTTGTTTTCTTTTCTCCATCGCCGCCTCCGACCGTTTGTCGTCAATTCTAGCGCCACGTTCCGAAATCGTTGAATCGCGTATTTCTTGTACTACCGATTCAATATCGGC
>JBATIN010000113.1:0-2411 GCA_049667765.1 Flavobacteriaceae bacterium | reverse complement strand
TTGAGTTCAGTACCCGTGACATAAATAGAAACAATATACGAATGGAAGTTTCAGGCAATCGGGTATGGGTCGTGTTATCCACACAAAGTGCTCAGAAGTCTATAAAATTGTTCAGAAATGGCGAAGTACAAAATTACCAGAGCCAATTAGAAATTGAAGCTACCGATATCGCCAATGCGAAAGAAATTATGGAAATTTTCAAAAAAATAGAAGATTTAGACACGAAATAGTCAATTGTTTTATTAGGTTAAATTGAGTTACTTTTCGAATGAAAATCAATAGACACAAGCAATGTCATAGAATGATATTGTTTTCCCATTATGTAGTTCCCTTTAATAATTGCGCCACTTTTTGGTAAGTTCAAAAACATGTTCCAAGATTCGGGCCTCTTTATCATCGAACTCCACTCCCCTTCTGGCCATCATTACTTTGGCGGCCTCGAATGCTTTTGGTGTTGAGTAGGTTGAAAATCCTGATGCTCCGCCCCAACTGAAACTTGGAACGAAATTCCGTGGAAATCCTGGCACATAGATATTACAGTTGACCCCAATAACGGTACCTGTATTGAACATGGTATTAATGGCACTCTTACTGTGATCGCCCATCATAAGGCCACAAAATTGCAGTCCTGTTTGTTCAAAGCTTTCGGTCGCGTAATTCCACATGCGTACCTTGGCGTAGTTGTTCTTTAAGTTTGAGTTGTTGCTGTCGGCCCCGATATTGCACCATTCGCCCAATACTGCATTGCCTAAATAACCTTCATGGCCCTTGCTCGAATATCCAAAAATCACAGAATTGCTGATTTCACCGCAGACCTTGCCATGGGGACCAATGGTAGTGGGACCATAAATTTTCGCGCCCATTTTTACCACGGCCTTTTCACAGAGCGCAAAAGCACCCCGAATCAGGTTGCCTTCCCATATTTCAGAATTTTTTCCTAAATAAATAGGGCCTTCGGTGGCATTGAGAATGCTATATTCTACTGTTGCACCTTCCTCCGCAAATATATGTTCAGGATGTATTAAGGTATTGGTTTTAGAAATAGGGGCACTTTTTCTTCCTTTAGTCAAGAAGTCAAAATCGGCTTGTAGGGCCTCGCCGTTTTTTGAAAAAATATCCCAAGTGTACTTTATATCTAAAATCTCACCACCAAATTCAATTCGTTTATAAGCCGATAGATCAACATCTTTTACGGCATTATTAGCAAAATAGGCGATTACGGAATCTCCCTTATAAATCGCCTCGTTTTTCTTTAGTTTAAAAATACTGGTGACAAGCGCTTTATTCGGCAAATAGGATGCATTGATCAACACGTTCTCGTTTTTTGTCACCAAAGGGTATTTTTCCGACAAGTATTCTTCGGTAAGGCTAGAGGTGGTGCAGTTTAAATACTTTTCCCATTTTTCACGAATGGTCATTATACCTACACGAATATCGGCCACAGGGCGGGTAAACGTAAAAGGTAATAATGCGTTTCTAACCGGGCCATCAAAAAGTATATAATTCATCGATCAATAATTTAAAACAAAATTAAGAAAGTTTTACGGCATCAATTTACAATCCCGAAAACGCCCTGCTTGGCGAAAAACCAAAAGGTGTCCAAAAAAAAGACGCCCCCGTTATAACGGAGGCGCTTGCATATATTGTATATAAAACCGACTATTCTTCTTTGGTTTTGGTTTCTTTCTCAGCTTCAGGAGTTTTTTTAAACTTTTCGTACTTGTTCTTGAACTTGTCGATACGACCTGCAGTATCCAAGAATTTGGCTTTACCGGTATAAAAAGGATGCGAAGTTCTTGAAATTTCTAATTTTACTAACGGATACTCAACGCCATCAACCTCTAAGGTTTCTTTTGTATCTGCTGTAGATTTCGTTAAAAACACTTCTTCGTTAGACATGTCTTTAAACGCTACCAATCTATAATTTTCTGGGTGTATACCTTTTTTCATCTTTGATTTTGTTAACGTGCCCATTTCCGACAGGCACTGAAATTCAGGCTGCAAATTTAACCAATTTTCAGAAACCTACAATTTTAATCCTAAAAAAAGAATAAGAAAAAAGTCGTATTTTTAAATGTAACAAAATATGAAGGGTTAACACTAACCTAAAAACAACTAAAACTATTAAAAATGGAAGAGAATCAACCAAAAACAGGAAAATATGCCCTCACCTATGGGGCCTTACTTGGAGGAATAGGTGTCGTATTTGCGTTCATGCTGTACTCAATGGACATGCACTATCAAGGTGGCATACCCGTAATGGTCATCAGTATACTTTTAAGCTTGGCAGCTATTGTCATAGGTCTTCTACAATTTAAAAAAGCCAATAATGGCTTTATGACATTCGGCCAAGGATTAAAAATAGGCGTTGGAATCTGTTTGATCGGGGGCATTATCGGTATACTCTTCAA
>JBATIN010000112.1:0-6720 GCA_049667765.1 Flavobacteriaceae bacterium | reverse complement strand
GCGTTGAGCTTTGAAATCACGTATACCAGTTTATTTTCAATGTTCCAGTCCCAATGTCGAACCTCATATTTTTCAGAATGTAGGTATTCTTCCTTTCCGGGCATAGCATCGCTGACCATATATTCGTATACCGGGCCATATAGCCCCAGGTTACCGCATAAAGTCCCTGCCAACGCATAGCGCAACAAATGCATGGCCTCGTTGGCGCCTTGCAAGTGATAAGGATTGATATCGGGCGTATTCGGCCAAAAATTGGGTCGATAATATTCGCGCATGTCGGTCTGCGTCAGTTCTACCATATATTCAATGATCTCGTGTTTTAGCACCCGCCACGTGAAATAGGTATACGATTGCGAAAACCCTTGCTTTCCTAATTGTTGCATTACTTTAGGACGAGAAAAAGCTTCCGCCAAAAATAGTACATCGGGGTGCTTCACTTTCACTTCGGAAATCAACCAGTTCCAAAAATAATAGGGTTTGGTATGCGGATTGTCCACCCTAAAAATGTTGATGCCACAGTCGACCCAATGCAAAACAACACTGAGCAATTCTTCCCATAGTGCCTTATATTTTTCAGAATCAAAATAAAAATTTACAATATCCTGATATTTTTTCGGTGGGTTTTCGGCGTATTGGATCGTACCATCGGGCCGCTTTCTAAACCACTCGGGATGCTCGGTAATGTACGGATGATCGGGTGCCGCCTGAAAAGCAATATCCATGGCTATTTCAATATCGAGCTGTTTGGCCTTATTAATAAGTGTTTTAAAATCGTTCTCCGTACCTAATTCCGGATGTATGGATTTATGCCCTCCTAGTTTCGAGCCTATGGCCCAAGGCACGCCAGAATCGCCAGGTTCGGCATTGGTAGCATTATTTTTTCCTTTTCTGTTCTTTTCCCCTATCGGATGAATAGGCGGAAAATACAAGGTGTCGAATCCCATTTTTGAGATACGTGGCAATAAACGTTCACAGTCTTTAAAGGTACCGTGCTGGCCTATTTGATCAGAAGCCGAGCGCGGAAAAAATTCGTACCAGGTACTGAAATTGGCTTTTTTACGATCCACATAAACGCTTAAAGTTTTGCATGTATTTGCCAAGAAGCGCTTCGGATGTTCAAAAAATAAGCGCTGCAATTTATCGGATACGGCCACCTTGACGGCTTCATTGTATTTCGTTTCATTCTGAAAAAGCGATTCCCAAACTAACATCTCCGCTTTCTGTGGGCCCGAAAGAACATTATTTAAAAATTTTAGGTATTGAACCCCGTCGAGCAGTTCGCTCTTCACCTGCTGCCCATCCTTTAGCTTAGCTTTAATACCATGTTGCCAATTCAGGGCTTGGTCGACCCACCCTTGAATACGATATTCGTAAAAGCCCTGTTTTGCTACCGTGAACGAAGCTTGGTGCAGGTCATTTCCCAAATGGGCCATGCGCGCATTTTCAAAAGTTTTTTGCGATTCATGTTTAAATTGAACCTCAGCCTGAATGATGTCGTGGCCATCACCCAGCACATCGGCAATTACAGAAACTGCTTCTCCGACGACCCGTTTAATGTAAAATGTACCACATTCTAATTGGGGACTAATATTTTCGATAACAACACGTTGTTGTCTTAGCATAATCTTGGTTTGTTGATTTTGTTAAAAATAGGGAATTCCCTGCAAACAGAAATTAGGAATCTGCGATATTTCTTGAGAATAATAACGCTAACGTTTGCGCTGTATTTCAATTTTGGAACGCTTTTTGAACGTACAAGAAACAAGACACTGACGACTCTTTAAAAAAAATCATTTAAATCTTAGCATTATGAAAAAAATCACTTTACTACTCGGGGCATTTTTAACCTTATTCTTTGTGGCATGCGAAGGCCCGCAAGGCCCTCCGGGCTATGATGGCTACGACGGCCTTGACGGATTAGACGGTTTGGACGGCATCAATATTCTAGGAAAAGTCATCGACATAGAGGGTGATTTTACCGCCGCCGACAATTATACTATCGCCTATGAATTTCCACAGACCTTTGAAGTTTTTGAAACCGATGTAGTACTTGTTTATCTTTTATGGGACCAGACCACGGATGGCAACGACGATCCCGTTGATATATGGAGGCTCATGCCCCAGACCCGAATCTTAGACCAAGGTTTGTTACAATACAATTTTGATTATACTTTTTTTGATGTGACCCTTTTCTTGGAATCGGACTTTGATTTGGCCACATTACCTGCAGGTGATACCGATAACCAGGTTTTTAGGATCGCGGTGCTTCCTGCCGAAGCCTTGTCAAGCGCAAAAATAGACACCTCGAATCTTGAAGGCATTATGGGCATGATGAACATGACCGATAAAGAGGTACAAAAAATAACTTTGGACTAAATCTAATCCCACAATAGGTGAATCCCATCGGTCAATATGGTCGATGGGATTTTGTTTTTGTATAGTTCAGTTACGGTATAAACCACATTTCTACCTCGGTACCGTATCTTTGAAAGGATTGTAATCGAACATCGACTAACTACGAAAATGAACATATGACATTCAAAACAGCGTTAATCGCAGCGTTTTTAACACTTACCGGCTGCAATGGAATTTCACAGGAAAAAAAAGCACATCAAGCGGAACTTAACACCAAACAGGAAGCCTACCCGGTTACCAAAACTGACACCGAATGGCGCAAGCAATTGACCAGTATGCAGTTTTATGTGCTTCGGGAAGCAGGTACCGAAAATTCGTTTTCAAGCGATCTACTAAAAATAAAAACGGAAGGAACCTATGTTTGTGCAGGTTGCGGTACCGAACTTTTCAAAAGCGAACATAAATTCGATTCAGGTACCGGTTGGCCCAGTTTTGACCGCGAGATCGAAGGCAACGTAGCCTATGACGTAGACTATAAAATTGGCTACAAACGCACCGAGGAACATTGCGCTACCTGCGGGGGCCATTTGGGCCATGTTTTTGAAGACGGACCGAGAAAGACTACAGGTTTACGGCATTGTATTAACGGAGCGGCATTGGAATTCATCCCTACCGAAAAATAGATTTCTCTAAAAAACATTTCATTCATAATTTGGGTCGGACTATGGAGCTTCACGCGATTTTTATACAAAGCATCCGTTTTGAATTATTAAAGTATAAGCAATACGGAGAAAAGACTTTTGCCCAACTTGATGAGCAGGAACTTCAGTGGAAACGTAATAAAACCGATAATAGCATTGCCATCATCGTGAAACACATGGTTGGTAATATGCTGAGCCGCTTCACAAACTTTCTTAGCGAAGATGGCGAGAAACCATGGCGCAATCGCGATTCTGAGTTCCAAGAACCCTATACCGATATGAAAGATATGATGGCTGCCTGGCAAAAAGGCTGGGCTTGTGTTTTAGACGCTTTGGAAATGATAAGCAAAGAAAACTTTACTGCTGTTATTAAGATCCGTAACGAAGAGCACACCTTACCCGGGGCATTACATCGTCAATTGGCACACTATGCCTGCCATGTAGGGCAGATTATTCTATTAGGCAAAATGATCAAGGGCGACGACTGGCAATCGCTCTCCATTCCCAAAGGCCAATCAGAGGCCTTTAACCGATTAAAATTTAAGAATTGAACCCAGCGAGGACGTTTTATTAAATTCATAAGTGTTATAATTAGTACAATACATGCTGATTTTTTTAGAATTCACACATAACTTTCGTTAGTGTGCTTGTAAAATGGTCTTCGATTTCCGTACTTTTGCAACTGCCTTTACACAGGCAGTTTTCTTTTTTATAAATCAAAAACAGTAAGAAATGGGCAAATTTGATGTACTAGTTTTGGGCAGTGGCCCAGGAGGATATGTAACTGCTATTAGGGCTTCTCAATTGGGGCTAAAGACCGCCATTGTTGAAAAAGAGAACCTTGGAGGTGTCTGTTTGAACTGGGGATGCATTCCTACCAAAGCTTTACTTAAGTCTGCGCAAGTATTTGAATATCTACAACATGCATCTGATTACGGGCTTAAGGCCGAGGGAGTCGATAAAGATTTCAATGCCGTTGTAAAACGTAGTCGAGGTGTTGCCGATGGCATGAGCAAAGGGGTACAATTTTTGATGAAGAAAAACAAAATTGAGGTCATTAGCGGCTATGGCACCTTAAAACCGGGTAAAAAAGTTTCCGTAAAAGCGGCCGATGGAAAAGAGACTGAATATAGTGCCGACCATATCATTATTGCCACTGGAGCCCGTAGCCGAGAATTGCCCAGCTTGCCACAAGATGGTAAAAAAATTATTGGCTACCGCGAGGCCATGACCTTAGAAAAACAACCTAAAAAAATGGTCGTGGTAGGTAGTGGTGCCATTGGTATCGAGTTTGCCTATTTTTATAATGCTATGGGTACCGATGTTACGGTAGTAGAGTTTTTACCGAACATTGTGCCCGTTGAGGACGAAGAGATATCAAAACAACTGGAACGCAGCTTTAAAAAGGCCGGCATAAAAATTATGACCTCGTCAGAAGTTACCCATGTAGACACCGCAGGCGAAGGAGTAAAAGTAAATGTGAAGATGGCCAATGGAACTGAGATTATACCTGCCGACATAGTACTATCGGCCGTAGGCATAAAATCGAACATTGAAAATATAGGCCTTGAATCCGTTGGTATTAAAACGGATAGGGATAAAATTCTTGTAGACCCCTATTATAAGACCAACATAGATGGCTACTATGCCATTGGCGATGTCACTTCAGGGCAGGCCTTGGCCCATGTTGCATCGGCCGAAGGTATATTATGTGTAGAAAAAATTGCCGGTATCCATGTTGAGCCGTTAGATTATGGCAATATACCTGGCTGCACTTATTGCATGCCTGAAATAGCATCTGTAGGACTTACTGAAAAACAGGCCCGTGAAAAAGGTTTAGAAATCAAAATAGGTAAATTTCCATTTTCCGCTAGTGGTAAAGCACAAGCTTCGGGCAATTCCGAAGGCTTCGTAAAAGTCATTTTCGATGCTAAATACGGCGAATGGCTAGGTTGCCATATGATCGGTGCCGGCGTTACCGACATGATTGCCGAAGCCGTAGTGGCCCGTAAACTGGAGACCACAGGACATGAGGTCTTAAAAGCCGTACACCCCCACCCGACCATGAGCGAAGCTGTGATGGAGGCTGTTGCGGCAGCCTATGATGAGGTAATCCATTTATAAAAAAATGTCAGGTTGAGAGCAGTCGAATCCAAAAATGGGCTTCGACACCTCGTATACCAAGACGTATTAATGCTATGCTTACTACATTCAGAATTACGGCCATTCTTGAAGGCATCTCTTACCTTGCCTTATTTGCGATTAGTATGCCCTTAAAATATATGGCTGAAATTCCCGAACCAAACCAATATATTGGCTATGCACATGGTTTTTTGTTTATCGCCTATATTATCTTGGCCATCATGTTTTGGATGGAAAAAAAATGGAGTATCAAAAGGCTCATTATATTGATTATTGCTTCCCTGCTTCCCTTTGGTACGTTCTACATAGATGAAAAATATCTGAAACCCTTGAAATCGGGAATGTCTATTTCATAAAAACGATAAATCACAAAATAGATTTATAGATCACTTTAGCGAAACTGCACTTTTCCCAATCAAGGCTAGTTTTTTAAATACAAAATCTGTTTTACCCATCACATAATCCACTCCGTCATTTTAAATTGTGCGGCCAATTCCAACTGAAAAAGAGCATTCCAATCTTCCTTTGTTAAATCCTTCAAAGTTGGTTTCACAAAAAACATAGGTCTTTAAGAATTATTGCCATGCGAAGATTTGTCAAAAGCAAAACAATACTTTGCCATATCCCAATAAAGTGACCTAAACTTGTACTATCGATAAATTCTAAAACTTTCAAGTTTTATATCATCAAGTCCAACTTCATCAAAAGGATATTCAAGTTGATTTTGAATATTATAAAGCGATATCAAGATAAATTGTGTAAGCAACACCACCGAAGCAATAATCCAATGAGAGTATTCAATTTCAATATAAAAAATGACGGTCGGCACATAGACTAAAGGAAAGATATAAATAAAAATTTCGCAATATGCTTTGAGACTTATTGGTGTTCGATGGCTATGTATGGCCAATAAATTTTCGATCGATTCATGAAGGTCCTTCATAAACCTAAATATTTTTTCACGTGTACCTTTGGTCATTGATAAAGGCTTATCTAATGTGAATTGATAGATTCGATGTAGAGTGATATCGAGGTTTTTGAAATCATATTTTTTATTTTTTAATTCTGATAAAACGGAAGCATTAATTTCCATCAGTATTTCATGTATTTCATTTTGTTCTTCCTCTAACAAATTTTGATTACTCATAAATAAGTAATTTAAGGTTCGCAGGGTACTTCTGAATTCGCTTAAATGTTCAAGAGCCTTCTCGCGTCGTCTAAATGAACTTCTAATTGTAAAAACCAATGGGAAAATTATAGCTATACTTAATAGCGTTAAATCAAGATTAAATTTAATGTTGAAGCTGATAAAGAAATAAGTAACTGCTATAGCAATTGTTATTGCTACAAAGGTTCTATAATTTATTATGGAATAGTATTGTCTAATATTCTGATATTAAATTGGTTACATTTGTTAAAATTAACTTATTAAAATGAATAAGTCATTAGTTTTTATGATAGTATTTTTTGCTATGTGTATCGTTGCTAAAACGAATTCGCAAGAAACTTCGGAATCTAATAT
>JBATIN010000111.1:0-4726 GCA_049667765.1 Flavobacteriaceae bacterium | reverse complement strand
GCAAAGAACTTTTGGCACTGAATCTGTACAGTAAGGATTCCATTCGAGAAAAATACTACCATTTTAAAACCACCGAAGCCGAAAAACTTCGCAAGAATACCGACTCTACAATTTGATGCAAACTGATTAAAAATGATCGGCTTTTTAGACTATTTCAAACTAAGGGCGTACGTTAGACTACCAGAATTTAGTCAACGCTCCTCCCTTTAGAAAAAGGGAGGTTGGCCAAGCGTCAGCTTGGGTCGGAGGGTTTGAAAGCCCAAGCCTTTGGATCTAGGTACAAAACTAACTCGTACCTGAGCAAGTTCGCGGGTCAAACTCCCCTTTCTCCGCCAAAGGCGGATTCATTACCCTCTTTTTCTAAAGAGGGGAGCTTAAAATCGAAGGTATTCAAGCCCAACTAAAGAACTTTAGTCAAGACACTACCAATACTAGAAGACCACCTATAAAGCCCCATGTATGCTGTAATATTGAGAGACACAATTAAACAAACTAAAATATACCTCATGAAAAATTGTATCATATTGATAAAACTTACTTGGTTTTGAAGCGCATATGGTCACCCTTGTTCTTGTGTTTTTAATCGAATAATCCGACTATGAAATTTCAATTCAACATAAAATATTTCATCATAAGCGTACTGCTCTTTTCAATAGAAGTCGCAATTGCAATCTTTTTAAAAGAAGGTTTCATTCGGTACTCCGTGGGCGATTTTCTGGTGGTTATCTTGATGTATTTTTTTATAAGGAGTTTTATAAAAGCGAAACCACTACATATTGCCATCGCAACGTTACTGATTGCCTATGCGGTTGAGTTTCTACAAATGGCAAATCTGCTAGATTATCTTGACCTTCGCAATAACAAATGGGCCGCTATTATTATGGGCACCCATTTCAGCATTGAAGACCTTATTGCGTACACCTTAGGGGTTGTTCTGGTGTTTTATTTAGATAAGGGTATCTTTCGGCGACTTAATTAAGTCATACTTTTAGAACCATATATTTCTGATTTATAGGCGCAACTAAATGCATGGCTCCTTTTACTTCACTTATCTTTTTAGACTAAAATGGCCGCTGAACTGAATACTCTCGTTGGTGCGAACATCGGTATACCCGGCTTTAAACCAGTAATCACTTTCAGGTAGCCGCACGCCCCCATAGGTACCGTCCCATCCAATTCCGTTTGGATCTAACTGTTTTACTAGCTTCCCGAAACGATCAAAAATATTAATATAAGCATTGGTGACCGCAGCAGGATCATTAAAACCGATAACCATCCAGGTGTCGTGGTAACCATCATTATTTGGGGTAAAGAATTTGGGATAGTTGATGACCAAAAAAGCTTCGGTGGCAACGGTCGTCACACACTCGCCCGTATTCCGAACATATACTGTATGCATTCCTCCTAAAACATCATGAAACGTATTGGAGTCTTGATAAGGACCATCTATATCATCCATGCTATACTCAAAGCTACTGGTGTCGACATTATTGGATATAGCAGTAACCACCACCCTGCTATCGGATTTTCCATGTGAGCTTTCAAAAGTCGCCTCGGCTTCTGCCGACAAAGGCTGGGCCACATCTAAAATCGTCAGGGTTACGGGAGTTCTGCTTTCACTAGTACAACCCGAAATAATTTCTTCGGCCTCAACGTAGTAAGTATAGCTTCCTGCAGCGGTTTCCACAGGTGTATAGCTCAAGGTATTCGCTAAAGCCGTACCTCCTGTAGGACTTGTATACCAGCTTACTTGATCCCCCAAACCACTACTTGGCAACTCAACCGACAGCGCCTGATTTGGTTGTCCGATACAGACGATAGCATCCGTAGGATTGGTGGGAGGCTCAATAATACTGCAAAGACATTCAGGTGCAAGAGACGTAAAAATTTCTGAACACGTATTGTTGGTAACGGTTAGCGTAATTGTTGTTCCCCCAGGAATTCCCATAACTGTGTTGCCGACTATAGTTCCGGCATTGGCGGTTACCACTCCTGTATTTACAGTAAACTCTAGCGAATAGGTAGCGAGGTCTGGCGAACAGGTTACTTGATTAACCACAATTACAGGCATCTCATCGAGATTCACCATAAAACTGCTTTCATCGGTACAATTTACATTCGCGGGTGATTGGGCAAAAATGTAAACGGTCTGCGAAGCAGTAACCTCTTCTCCGGCGTTCAGTTGAGTACCTCCACCTGCAGGTGCGGTAAAGTAATTATTGTCAGCATTCAAAACAGGCAAAACATAGCTTCCACATACTTGAACATCGCCCAGAACATCGGCTACCGGTATTGCTGTAATCGTTAAGGTAACGGGGACCCTGGTTACACTGGTACAGCCCGACACTACTTGTTCCGATTCAGCATAATAGGTATAGGTTCCCACGGCCGTGTCAGTGGGTGTAAAGGTAAGTCCGGTCGTCAGAGGTGTTCCGCCTGTGTCGACATCGAACCAATTTACCTGATCGCCTACCCCTGTAACTGGCAATTCAACTTCAAGAGGAGGGTTGGCACCACCTTCACAAATTGCGCCATTTATTTCATTGATCGGCTCATCAACAACCGGACAAGTACAGGCCGGTGCTGTTAAAGGAAAAGTTCTGATACACCCATTATTATCCACCGTTACAGTGATGTCTGTTCCACTAGGAATACCGATTATGCTGTTGCCTGTAAGCGTACCCGCTGTGGTATTGGTAACGTTGCCCGCGTTTATCGTAAAGGCAACATCATAGCTCAACAAGTCGGGTGCACAGGTAGTCGAGTCCACCGTAAAAGTAGGTACCGTATTTACCGTAACCGTCTCTGAATACGTGTATGGGGCCGTATAGACCACCGGGCAAGATACATAGGTGTTGTTTTCAATGCGTACTACATCTAAAGTAGTGTCGGCGGTAATACCAGGTACCGTAACCGTCGCCTGAACGGTAATGGGATCGAAGGTCACAAGGGTTGTCGTGGCACCTCCATCCAAAGAATAATATAGCTCGTCGGTAATATCATTTCCCGTAAGTGTAAATACAGCATCTTCGCCGGCACAAACGGAAGTTGAAGCAGCCGTCACCGAAACAAAAGATGGACTCGGAATTAGGGTCAAGGTGCCTAGCGATTCTTCACGACATAGGTAATTATCGGCCCAGTATTCTACACGGTAGATGTTGTTGTCATCTACCAAGGCGGCGGTAAAACTTAAGGTGTTCGTAGTTTCGGCCAAAGGCGCTCCAAAAGTAGCCCCTCCATCGGTACTGACCGTCCATTCGTACTGCATGGTACCAGGGGCGTCTGCCGTTACATCAATCGTGAAAGTTGCGGTAGCCCCGATACAAACATTTTGGTTTGCTACTGGGGTATTCAATGCAGGTGCATTAGCAAATGAGCGAATAAAATTTCCAGGAAGCAATGGGGTATAGCCATCCGTACCACTCGTTACCAAACCGTTGGCATCAACAGTGGGTGCACCGGTACCTAAAAATCCTTCTTTATCATCATCGGTAAAGCCGGCTTCGATAACATCGTTACAACCATCCTCATCTGAATCCAGATCAAGACAATCTGGACTTCCATCGCCATCGTAATCAAAATCGATACGAACATTATCATAATTGCCCGCCCCTTGGTTCAGCCCATCATTGGAGGTATGCGAAATACGTACCAATAATAGATTTCCAATCGCGGGCGACCCGACGGGAATATTGGCAGAAAGTTTAAAGTCCGTCCATAATCCATTTGGAGTTTCATGACCTTCGATGGTTAGATTACTTAATGCTGTAAAAGTACCGGCATTGTCATAGCCGATTTCTAAAGTAGTTTGCCCATCGTTTCTATATAAGCTAACATAATCGAGACCATCGCCCACGGCAACCGTCAGAATATAATTTCCTTCTTCAATTACCGGATTTCGGGTCGCGTCTGGTATTTGGGTAATGCTTCCCGTACCATTTATATAAGCAAATTTGCCATTATCCTGTGGGTTAGCACCGTTGTAGATGCCTGTGCCATCGGTCAGGTAATTAGGCGCATAATTCTCGCCCAGCAAAATATTCTCGATAGTGTTCTGCACATTGGCATAATGGACCCCGATATCGTCAGCAGGGTCGCCTGAGGTCTGCACATCCCAAAAGTCTACGACACCCTCACTGTACAGCTCATTGGTATCAGGCGTCAGTGGATTATCGGCGATTACGGTAGCTTCAAAATCGTACCCATCGCCCTGACCTAGGTTACAGCCTTCATCAATATCGGTAATACCATCATTATCACTGTCTTGATCGCGAACAATTGCAGGATTTTCAGAATTTGGAAAGGTCAAAAAAGCATTACCATCTATTACTCCGTCATTATCAAAGTCATAGGCAGAACCATCTACGGTGGCATCAAAGGTTGCCCAACGGCTTTCGGCACCATCGAGTACGCCGTCACCGTCGGCATCGGTGTCAGCGCAGTTTTCAATACCATCGCCATCGGTATCCAACATAAGGTGAAAATCATCGTAATTGCCTGCATAGCCATTAATAAAGGGACCAGGTGAAAAAATATCTATACCGGAAGTATGAGAAATTTGAATCAATATACCCTGCCCTAGTGCTGGGCTAATGTTATCGATAGCAAACTCTAATCTGAATTGCGTCCATATACCATTGGTCGTCGATGTTGTGGTCTGCGGCGTATCATCTGGGTTAATGGTCAGCTGAGCAGCAGGGTCCGCAATAGGCGTAAAACTTGCGGC
>JBATIN010000110.1:0-6471 GCA_049667765.1 Flavobacteriaceae bacterium | reverse complement strand
AGATTGGTACGTAAAATTCGAAGGGACTCGCCCAATACCGAGCGATCGTCTTTTCTGACCAGTTGATCGTCTTTCTTGCCCAAGCGAGGCAATTCGGCCAATACGGGTACATCTTTGACCAATTTCTCAAGTCCTGTTTTGCTGTGGATCTTATTATCAAGAATATCCTTCCCATAAATCACGGAAAACGGAATGAGCATCCCCATAATAAAGGAAGCCAAATAGATCAAGGTCTTTTTTGGTTTTACCGGGGTGGTACCATCAAGATAGGCGCTGTCTACCACCTTTGATTTTTCTGGACTAGAGGCCGCCATAATCTGTGATTCTTCACGTTTCTGCAGCAAATAGAGGTATAACGATTCGGTAGTTTCTTGCTTTCTGGTAATGTTCCGTAAATCGCGCTGATTTCTAGGGGCCTGATAGATGGTACCCTGAATTCGGCCCATTTGGCTCTGTAAAGAGCCTACGGTCATGCCAACGTTGCGTTCCATGGCCACTAAACTTGATTGCATGGTGTTCTTCATTTGCCGCAATTGATCGTCGAGGTTTACGATGATCGGGTTTTTCTCATCGGCACTTTTTAAGAGTCGATTACGCTCGGCCACCAACTCATTGTACTTGGCGGTCGTTTCAACAATCGCACTATTGCCCACATCGACCACGGGCATGGTATTGAAGCCCGAATCGTTGTTTACATAATTTTTTAGGCCCGAAACGACTTCCAACTGGTTTTTGGCCACATCGAGCTGTTGACGGCTTCCGGCACTTACCTGTACCGCCGCCCCTACTTCAAGGCCACTGCCCGTAATGCCCTTATCGGTCATCAATTGCTGGGCATCTTGATCCACAGTGGTCAAGGTGGTAGAAATAAGCTGAATACGATTGTCAATGAACTCCGAGGTTTTATCGGCGACCACTTTCTTGTCCTCCACCGCATTTTTGTTGTACCTAAAGATCAAGGTATTGATAATATCGATGGCTTTTTGTTTAATGGGATCGTTCAGCGTAATATCGATAATGTTCGATAATTTATCGGCCGGGGCGATCATGATGCTTTTTTGATAGCCTTCGGCCACCATAAAAACAGGTGCTATGGTTACTTTTATCTTTTCACCCTTATAATGATTGAAAAAAGGCTGTTGCGGGGTTATCACAATATCGCCGATTTCCGTCGGGATGTTTTTACCGTAACTGTAGATTTTTAAAGGGCTATCGCGCTCTAGGCTATAGCCAAAGGTAGTTTCGGAGGAGATCTCTATAAAAAATTCAAAATCGGAAGAATTAATGACCGAATCGCTCTCAATAAAGCTAATGTTAAAGGGCCGGTTCTTATAGATCTCGGAATCTTTTACATTGCCGAGTTCGGTGACCGTCACATTTAACTTCAGGTCTTGTACCACATCGATAAAATTTGATCTTGAGTTGAGCAACTCCATCTCGTCTTCTACCTTGTTCTTTACCCCACCCAATAAGTTCAGGTCTTGAAAAGCGGAAAGTTCGGATCCCGAACCTTTATCTTCTATGATCTGTATTTTAGCCTTGGCGGCATATTCTGGGGTAGCATATCGAATATAGACATAGGCCAAGAGCAACATCGCGATTGCGGATAGCACGAACCATTTCCATTGGGACGTATATCTTGAGATCACTTCTTTTAAATCACCACCACTGTTCGATAAACCTTGGGAATCTGTAATCATTCTAGCAAATATTTTTTAAGGAAAACGCTGTATAACTTAATTTCTTGTGATGTAGATTACCGATGAAGTAATTAAAACCGAAGCAATGGATACCCAAATGGTAGCACGGTTGTCCAACCCATAAGAGGCGACTTCCGATTCGTTAGGCTCAACATAGACGACATCGTTTTGGGTCAAATAATATACGGGCGAGTTCAAGGCCGATTTTTTGGTCAAATCGATGCGGGTAGATACCTTGGTTCCATTAAAGTCCCTTATGATCAACACATTGTTTCGTTGCCCTTTAATGGTCAAATCGTTCGCCAGGCCCAAGGCTTCCAGCACGGTAATCTGCTCTCCGTCTACCGGATAGGTACCTGGTCGGTTTACAGAGCCCAAAACGGTTACCGTAAAATTCTTAAGTCGGATATTAATGATGGCATCCCGTAAATAAGGGGTCAATTTTTCCTTTAACAAGGCCTTGGTTTCCTCAGGGGAAAGTCCGGCTACTTTTACCGCTCCAATGACCGGGAATTCAATTTCCCCGTTTTTATCTACTATATAGTCTACCTGTTCCCCACGAAAAGTACCTTCCTGTGCCCCGGCGTATAAATTAAAAGGCATACTTGCTTCCGGGTTAAGGGTCGAGACATGGATACCAAGTACATCATCGATCTTGAACTTGTTCGTGTGCGAATTATCACTGACTATGGTCTCATAATCGGTGGTATCTTGAAAATACACCACATCTTTCTTAGAGGTGCATGAAGTAATAAAAACAACGAAACCTAATAATACTAAGGTCCGGGCTACGGATGATCGATTTTTTAGCAACATATTGAATTGGTTATATAGTGTTTTAAACTGCAAGATTACTAAAATATTATGATTGCACCACTTTTAAAGTAGATTTACCGTCACCCATGGTGGTGGAACTCTCATCGAGATCACAGAGTTCTGAATTGCTCGAGACATATTCAGGCACAATATTTTTCATGAGTTTTACCGTGTTTCCTGTAAAAAACATGTTGGTGATACAAAGTTCGTCTATTTGTGATCGTACCTTGGCATAGTCCAGTTCCCGTACCTTACTGATCTTTATTTTCTTATGATAGGTTGGTAGGGTATTCTCGCCGTTGGCCAGCAGCTCTTCATATAATTTTTCGCCGGGTCGTAGTCCAGTAACTTTAATATCGATATCATCAGGATAATTTAGCCCCGATAATTTGATCATGTTTTTGGCCAAGTCGAATATTCTGACCGATTCGCCCATATCAAAAATGAAGATTTCACCCCCCTCGCCCATTACACCTGCTTCCATAACCAATTGCGATGCTTCCGGGATGGTCATAAAATATCGGGTAACGTCTTTATGGGTCAACGTTAAAGGTCCCCCTTTTTCGATCTGTTTTCTAAACAACGGGATGACCGATCCATTCGATCCCAAAACATTACCGAAGCGGGTAGTAATGAATTTGGTCTTTTTCTGTTGTTCCATACAACTGATGTACATTTCGGCGATGCGCTTGGTCGCGCCCATAACATTGGTAGGGTTGACCGCTTTATCGGTAGAAATAAATACAAACTTCTCAACATTGTGGTTCAACGCCAGGTCGGCCACTGTTTTGGTACCGCCCACGTTGATCTTGATCGCTTCATAGGCATTGTACTCCATTAACGGCACATGTTTATAGGCCGCGGCATGAAAGACCATGAAGGGCTTATGCTCTTGAAAAATAGCGTTTAACCGGTTCTTATCGCGAATATCGCCTACAATGGGAATGAAATTATGAAAGCCGTTCTGTTTCAGTTCTTGTTGTAGATCATATAAGGCAGACTCGGCCTGATCAATGATGATAAGTGATTTATAGGTGTAGTTGCAAATCTGCCTTACGATCTCACTACCGATCGAACCGGCACCACCGGTGACCAAGATCACCCGATCCCTAAATTCTTTTTCTAAATTCTCGTTTTTGATATTAATGAGCGAGCGGTCCAATAAATCCTCGATCTGTACCTGCTTGATCTGTGATGCCCGTAGCTCTCCATTGATCCAGTCTTCTACTGGGGGCACAATTTTAACCTGTACCGGAAATTCGACCAGGCCTTCTACCAAATTCCGTAATTTTTTAGGGTCGATGTTCTGTATCGAAAAAATGACCTCCGAAATATTCTTTCCGACCAAAAAATCCCTGGTCAAGACATCTCTATGGTACACTTTTACCCCATTGATCTGTTTGCCTACTTTTTGGTTGTCGTTATCGACATACCCGACCACCCTTGCCCTACTCTTTGAGTGGTTGGTCAACGCGTTTTGGGTCAAAATACCCGATTCGCCGGCCCCGTAGATCAAAACGTTCTTATTTACTTTTAGGTCACGGATCGCATAGGTGCTGTATAAGGCCTTAAAAATATACCGCGAAGCGGTCAACCCAATAAAACCGAGCAAACTGTAGATGATGATGATACTGAGAAAAATGGTAAAGTCAGGAAAAAAACCATACTCCTTATTGAGCAATACCGCAGCGATCATGATGATGCTCGCCAAACAAATACCGTTAAAGATGTTATACACATCGCGCACACCCGTATGCCTTACCACGCCTTTATACGAACCAACGATCAAAAAGGCGATCATGGACACAAACGCTACAAATGGGATCTGGAAGTTTAATTTCTCTACATCAAAATCAAAGGACAGGTTAAATCGTATGACGTAGGCCAACACAAACGCTATACACGATGACAGCACATCGATCAACAGGACCAACCATTTTGAGGCGTACCTATTGGCGCTATTATTCAGGTAGTCTTGTATCATTTTACTACGCTTTTTATGGATTCGGTTATTCGGGCCAAGTCTTCAAGTGCCAAGTTAGAGCCACTCGGCAGACAAAGCCCCCTTTCAAACAAATCTTCGGAAACGCCATTGGTAAAATGTTCGCAGCTTTCAAATACGGGCTGCAAATGCATGGGTTTCCATAAAGGTCTCGATTCTATATTTTCTTTTTCCAGCGAAAGCCTTACCAACTCACGTTCGTCAAAGGAGGTAAAAAGCACACAGGTAAGCCATCTATTCGAATAGAACCCCTTGGGCTCTTCCAAGAATTCAATATGCTCAAGTTCTTGAAGCTGCTCTTTATAATAGGCATGATTTGCCCTTCTTGCGGCGACACGATCGCCAAGCACTTCCATTTGCCCACGGCCAATGCCGGCCAGTACATTGCTCATTCTATAGTTATGCCCTATTTTTGAATGCTGGTAATGTGGTGCCTGATCTCTGGCCTGGGTAGCCAAATGTACGGCTTGTTGTTTCACTAGCGCGCTCTTGGTCACCAAGGCACCCCCACCCGAAGTGGTGATGATCTTGTTGCCGTTGAACGATAGAATCGCAATATCGCCAAAGGTACCACAGGCAATTCCATGATACATACTCCCTAAGGCCTCGGCACTATCTTCCAACACGGGAATATCATATTTCAAGGAAATTTCTTGAATTTCATTGACCTTGTAGGGCATACCATATAAATGTACCCCAATGATCGCAGCGGGTTTTTTCCCCATGGCCATTCTTTTTTTAATGGCATCTTCCAACAAAATGGGACACATATTCCATGTATCACGCTCACTATCGATAAAAATAGGATTTGCCCCAACATAGGTTATCGGGTTCGCAGAAGCTGAAAAGGTAAAACTCTGGCATAACACCTCGTCTCCTGGTTTTACGCCTAAAAGGATAAGCCCCAAATGTAATGAGGCAGTGCCCGAACTTAAAACGGCCACGTGACTGTCGGCTTGGATATAGTTGGCTATATCTTTTTCAAAGGCATCCACATTTGGCCCTAATGGTGCGATCCAGTTGGTATCAAAGGCTTCTTGTACGTATCGTTGCTCGTTTCCTCCCATATGAGGTGATGAAAGCCATACTTTAGAAGTGTGTATCGTGCTAGAGTTCAATTATTTCGATTATGGGTTTATACTTGTAAAAATATGCATACTTTTATAAATAACATGGTAAAGGCCATTGAATTCGTTCAAGGCTCAAATTAGTTCGTTTAACTGCGACAATGCCCTTTTTATCAAGGTAGTCCAAAATTAGGTCGAAACCCTGTGGTGACGTAGTTGTACAAGACTTTAACAGCCCTAAAAAAAGCGGCTAACGCTAGAACGTTATTTTCATCTCAGGTTTATTGTGTACCTATTCATAAAAATCTCCTTAAATTTGTATCCTAGAAAATGTAGAACGAGTCAACATTTACTTTAAAGCTAACTTCAAATTGCTGTTTTTAGTATATCCCCTTAACATGTATTTCGTCGATTATCCCCCCGTATAGCTATTTATTTCTACTAGTGAAATTCATTTTGCGCCCCTTAGCTACTGTAATAAGGTAGGGTAAGATCGATTTGAATTGTTTTTAAACGAATAATAATCTGATTTGACCGTTTATATTAATTATTGAAAATGAATAACATTATTTTTGCTCTTTATTTGGTTTAATACCTTTTGCTATGAAAAAAAATTACGCACTAACTTCTTTTTTTACGTTCCTTCTAATGACATGCCATTTTATGGTCCGCTCTCAAACCCCTGCCCAGAACGGCCAATGGAGCGCTCCCATAGGATTTGACATCGTGCCCGTGGCGGCGGCGAACCTTCCCGACGGACGGGTGATCACCTGGTCGGCCAAATTCCGCGACACCTATACCGAAATGGGAGACGGCATGACCTTTACCCAGATATTCAACCCCTTTACGAACACTGCCGAGACCTCTACCACCACCCAGACGGACC
>JBATIN010000109.1:0-7216 GCA_049667765.1 Flavobacteriaceae bacterium | reverse complement strand
GTTGTGCCCTTTCTAGATCGACTTTCGATACTACCCCCTTATCAAAAAGACTTTTTTGCCGTTCGATGTTTCTTTTTTGATCCTCTAAGGCTATTTTAGCCTCGTCAATGGTATTTTTAGCGTCGTTCAAGGCATTGAGATTGGGTACGACCTTTATTCTCGCCAACAGATCCCCCGATTTTACAAAATCGCCCCCTTCAACAAAAATCTCTTCGATTACTCCCGATATATTCGGCTTTATCAAAACTTCCTCTAGCGGTAAAATGCTCCCGGTCGCAACCGTTTTTTTTACGATCGTCTGGGTCGATGGGGTTTCGGTTTCATAGACGACAGGATCTTCTGCGTTTTTGGAATATAGATAGTACATAGCGCCTCCGAAGGCAATTATAATGGTCAATAAAATGATAATGGTGACTTTTTTCTTCATTTTGCAATTAATTTGATGATTGATCGATATATTTTAAGCTACTTAATCGTTAGTAGACGTGCTACTCATTTCGCAAGGCTTCAATAGGCCTAACCTTTATGGCACTATTTGCAGGAATAAACCCTGCTAACAGCCCAGATACTATTAAAATGACCAACGCAATGGTGACCACCCCAAGATTTACACTGGGGTTAATGAACATCATTACCGGGCCACTTACTTCCAACAGATAATTTATTCCGTAGATGACCAATGCGCCGAATACGATTCCTGCCATCCCTGAAATTATGGTCAAAAAGATAGATTCCATTAAAATCTGCTTTTTGATGGACAAAGGGCTTTCACCTAATGCCCTGCGTATACCGATTTCTTTGGTACGTTCTTTTACTACGATCAACATGATGTTGCTTACTCCGATGATCCCCGAAAGCAAAACCAGGATGCCCACGAAATATGCGATAAGTTTCATGGCCCCAAATAGGCTCACAACTCTTTGAAATCTTTCGTTTAAGTCAAAGTGGCCAATGGCCCTCGCATCTTCTGGATGTATTCTATGGTTCTCTTTTACAATGTTGAATATTTGTTCTTTTATATTGGTTATGGGCCTATCATCTTCTGCGGTTATTGCCATCCAATCTACATTATCGCCACGATTGAAAGCTTGTGAAAAGGAGGTGAAGGGAATATAGACCTCTCGTTGTGCATTTTCACTATCTCCATCGACATTCGATTTTTTATAGGTGCCGATGACCATAAAATTGACATCGTTTATTTTAATGTAGGTACCAAGATATTCCTCCCCGGGTTCATATAGACTTGACCTGACATCAACACCGATAACGGCTACTTTGCGCTTATCCTCTATATCGGAATGATTCAAGAACCTACCGGAAGTTATGTCCATAGGTTCTTGTTGAATAATATCGGGGTAATCGCCATATACGCCAAAAGCACCGGTCTTGAGACCGCGAACTACATTGTTGCTTCCCATAAAGTCGCCCAATCGATTTCTGGGCGACACAAATCGTAGGCCTTCCACATGTTGCAAAATATCTGTAACATCACCCGTTTTATAACTGAATCGCCGATCTTTTGGCAGCCCTTTATACGCCTTGGTGGCTTTCTGTGTCCACATAAACATAGTATTGGTAGCAATATTGCCAAAATCGGCCCGTATGCCGTTTTCAAGACCTTTACCCGCTGCCAACAAGATGATTAATATAAATATGCCCCAAAACACCCCGAAAGCGGTCAATAGCGTTCTGAACCAATTTGTGGTCAGTACTTGTAGTATCTCGTTCCAACGATCTCTATTGAACATAAGCATTCACTAGTCCCTTCCGTAAAAGGGAAATTTCAATCTTTTTTTACCAACAGCAAGGCAGTATCTCAAGTTTAGCTTTATCACTAATTTATTCCAGCTCCGAGTATATTTTATATTCTCTTCACTATTTTCTTAATCTAGATACTCAGGTCTAACATTTAAAATCTCAAGATTAATTACCCTATTCTTCCTTTAATGCTTCAATCGGTTTTATACGTGCGGCACGCCATGCTGGAAAAAAACCGGCTAGTGTTCCTGCAAAAATCAACAAGAATACCGTAGTCAAGGCCACATTAAAGTCAATGGAAGGATTTACTATATAATCTACCTCTACATGGGGTCCAACAACCTCAAGCAATCCCATGCTAAGAATGAGTCCACCAAATCCGGATACGGCGGTCACAAAGACTGCTTCATGCAAAATCATACCAATTATAGCCCATGGTTTTGCGCCTAAGGCCTTTCTTATTCCGATTTCACGGGTTCTTTCTTTAACGATGATGAGCATAATATTGCTAACCCCAACGATACCTGCAATGATCGTACATACACCCACAAACCAGAAGAAAAACTTGATGCCACCCATTAGGTTCATAAAGCGCTGAACATTCTCTAAGGTATTAAAGGTGTTAATTGCACTAATATCATCTGGTGCCACAGTATGCGATTGTTGTAGATAGCTTTTTATTTCGTTGGTGAATATCACCGATTCTTGTAAGGTTTTTTCAAAAGTTTCGGCAGGTTTTAAGGTAAAGAACATCATGTTCAGGCTATCGCCGCCATTAAAAACCCGTTGACCAGTGCTTAGTGGAATGTAGATGCGGTCTTCTTCCATATCTCCACCCTTATCCCCATAAACCCCTATAATCTGAAAATACAAGTCGGCGATCTTAAGTTCTCGCCCTACCGGATTCTCCTCATTATGAAGTAATTCTCTATGGATTTTATTACTGATTACCGCAACTTTAGAAACCGACTCATGGTCTTTATAATTTAAAAAACGGCCTTGGGAAATAAATTCGTTCTCAATGAACTGGTATTCGGGCGAGATGCCCTGAACAGAATACGCCCCGGATTCTTTTTTATAGTTTACGCTCGCATTGAATACCCTAAACTGTGGTGATTTATACTCTAACGCATCACTATATTTATCTTCTATATAGAAGTAATTTTCGTTTCTAAGACGAATGGGCCGACCAGGGTTCAAGCCTTTATATTCTTTGGTGGTGACTTGGGTCCAAACCCCGAGGCGATTGCTGGCATCTTCTTCAAACTCTTGGGCGATACCATTTTGCATACCTTGCCCAAAACCCAGTAAGATTACCAGAATGAAAATACCGGAAGCTACAGAAATACCGGTCAAAAGTGTTCGTAACTTATTCTTTCGGATAGTTTCAAAAATCTCTTGCCATCTTTCGATGTCGAACATGTGATTGATTTTGATTGATGAATACAATAGCAACTATTGTACTCTTAATAAGACTATTATGGGATAGAATTGTTACAGTAAAATGTCCTAAAAAGTGTTAAAATTGAAAACTCCTTAATTGCGCATTTTTTTATAGACGAAATAGAATAATACGGCCACCAATACATAGGGTATGGCCATTAAATACACGATGCCATTGTTCAATGCGCTGGCGGTCTCGGTATTGCCTTCACTTTCTAGAACCGCCCGGCACATAGCGCATTGCGCTTCAGCTAACATCGGCATCAGCAATATTATGAACAGCAGCGTATTGTTGATTATTTTTTTCATAGTTCGCTCCTAGATAATTCGTTAATTAACATAATAAGGCGAAATCATTAAATAGACCACTACCCCGGTTACCGCAACATAAAACCAAATAGGAAACGTGATTCTAGCCAATTTTTTATGTGCATCATACTTGCCCAAATATGCTTTGGCATAGGTTTTTAAGACTAGCGGAATTATAACAATTGACAAAATAATATGTGAAATCAATATAAAATAATACACGTACGCAATCAGGCCTTCTGCCCCAAATTTAGTAGAATCAGAAGTCATATGGTACGCGATATACATGATCAAAAACAATACTGAAAGCACTATACAGGCAGTCATTAGTTTTTTATGTAGTGCTCTATTTCCTTTTTTTATCGCCCAAACCGCAACCAAGAGCAACCCTGCGGTAATACCATTAATAGAAGCATAAATCGGGGGCAGAAAACCTAGGCGTTCTACATTAGGTATTTTTACACTAAAGAGTAACGCGACCACTAAAGGAACCACAATAGAAACAAGGGTGACGAATCTATTGAAATTCTTTTCATTTGCTTCTTCCAGCTTCATTTTACTCATTCAATAGTTTTATAATATCTTCTTTAAGCGCGGTCATCTGCTCGGTTTCACCTTCTTCGTTCTGTCTCTCACCAACTGTTATGGCCCCCCTATAATATACAATAGGATTTCCATAATCATCGACCCTTGAACGCAAGTATCCTTTTTTATCGACCAGGGCGAAAAGTCCACTGTGTTCAAAACCACCGGGCACATTGGGCGCCTCGGCCGCGTAGATATTGAACCCGCTGTTGGCCAATTCAAATACATCTTCTACGTTACCGGTCATCAAATGCCAGTTCATATCGGTTATACCGTGCTTTTCAGCATATTCCTTAAGTACTTGGGGGGTATCGTACTCGGGGGTAATTGAGAAAGAGGCGATTCCGAACTGATTAGACCCACCAAATTCTTCTTGTAAGGTAATTAGGTTGTTCGTCATAATCGGACAGATAGAAGGGCACGAAGTGAAGAAAAACTCGACAACAAATACTTTTCCCTTGTAGTCCTTGTCGGTAATCAGTAAACTGTCTTGATCAACGAAGCTAAAGGTCGGTACCCGCCTTTTTTTACCGTTCAAAAGAATATAGGCCAGCTCTTGACTATTGTCTTTAAGATTGATACGGTCATTTTTTACTACTGTACCTTCTTTAACACGTTGCACAATTTTTGGGATAAATATAATACCGAATACCAAAATGATCAACGATACCCAAACATATGTATACTTTTGCTTCATGTTCAATTTTTTCGGCCTGCAGAATTCTTTTTAAGTGCCAAGCGGTACTCGGCCAGAATAATTTTTACGTCATCAACCATTTTATTATTTAAATCAGATACCGATGTGGCATTGAAACCATATTTGGTGCCTTCATCTTCATCATCAGTTCTTCCTCTCAGATTCCTATCTTTATCTATAATGAATACATAGGGCGTACTTAAATCTTCCGATAGGGTAATATCGGTTTTCAAGGCATTAAAAATGGATCGCACCTTTGAATCGTCGGCATAAACAAAGTGCCACTTCTTTGGGTCAGCCAAATTTCCCAACTCTTTTTTTAGTTCGGTGACTTGAGTTTCAGAACCCCTTGGCACTACCATAACAAATTGAAAGTCTTCGAATTCAAAAAAACGCTTATAAATCTTCTGATTTAGATTGAAGGCATGACCTTTCTTTTGATCTATATCTTTTCCTAAAAAGCCTAAGATCGTTATTTTACCTTCCAAAGGTACTGTGTTAACCGTACCCTCAAGATTACCCGCCTTCTCTGTCAATATGGATAGTTTGCCAAAGTTGTTCACCCCTGAGGCGAAGAATAGATATACCACCACGGGCAAAACGAACATTACTGTTAAAACAAAGGTTTTTTTCATCTACCTAATTCCTTTTTGATATAAAAAAGTCATTTATGATTTCTAGAATTACCCTACGAACCAAGATTATAAATACTATAAGGTAGGTCTGATACAAAAATAAAAAAGACGGTAATGAAACCGTCTTAGAATGCTGTTAATTTTAGAAAATTAGAACGTCTTTAAAAGTCCCATTTCACAAATCCATCTTTGAATATATTATAAATATAGTCGGCTTCAAAAAGCAAAATAAACACTAAATACAGTACAAGAAAAATCGGAGTCCAAACGATTGCCCTACGCAAGAAGCTCTTCTCATCCCTGAGGTGCATGAAATCCCATGCAATATAATACGCCTTAACCAAGGTTAGTATAATGAATATCCAATTCAGCACTTTCATTCCTAAAAAATGCGAATGTGTCAATGCTTGGGGTTTAATAATACCTAAAGCTACTTCAACAATCGTAACCAAAGTCAAAAAAACCAAAACACCCCATATTTTCTGGGTGTTGGATTTGAATTTAATCAATCCTCTAAAAATTTCAAGTTTGTGTGCGTGCGCCATTTTTTATACTGCTTAATATGACTAATGAAAAGATTGCCGCATTTGCGGAAACCCGTTTATATTTTGATTATACCAAATAGAAAAAGGTGAATACGAATACCCAGACCAAATCTACAAAGTGCCAATAAAGTCCAACTTTCTCGACCATTTCATAATGCCCTCTCCGTTCGTAGGTACCCAATATCACATTAAAAAATATGATGATATTGATTATCACTCCTGAAAATACGTGAAACCCGTGAAAGCCTGTAATAAAGAAAAAGAAATCGGCAAACAACCTACTACCATATTCGTTATGGATTAGATTCGCACCTTCCACAACTTCTTTTGCCTCAAGTATCTTTTTTAAAGATTCCTCTCGATTTAAAACTGTTTTACCGTGGTCTTCGGTAATCTTTTCCGTACGGATCAAGATGTTCGGATTCGCTTTAAAGCCTTCAACGACTTCATTAACAGAATAACTGGGCATTGTACCTTCCGACATAAACCAAACGCCTTCGTTTCTAGTAAGTTGGTTTCTCTCTCCAGGAATAGTCTTGGCAAAATCGGCCAAAGACGCTCGTTCACCAGTATCTGCTTTTACGAACTGTAGTATTCTTCCACCTCGGGTCTCAATGGCGCCATGATCACCTTTAATAAATGTTGCCCATTCCCAAGCTTGTGAGCCAACGAAAATAGCACCACCGATAATCGTTAAGAACATATACCAGATAACGGCATTTTTCTTCATTTTATGACCCGCATCAACGGCAAGTACCATAGTTACAGACGACATAATCAAAATAAAGGTCATGAACGCAACATAGTACATGGGGTAGTTACCATGAAAGAACGGTACGTGGGTAAACACTTGATCCGCGATTGGCCATGTTTCAATAAACTTAAACCTTGAAAAGCCATAAGAGGCCAAAAAACCAGAGAAAGTCAGCGCATCAGAGACGAGGAAAAACCACATCATCAATTTGCCATAACTAGCATTTAGAGGTCGGTTGCCACCTCCCCAAACATTCTCATTTGTAGTCGTTGATACCGTAGAATCCATATCGTTTTAAAGTATGATTAGAAATCGCACAAATTTACATTTTTTTCGGCTATACAAAAGGGAATCGTTACCAAAACCCAGAATATTCAAAAATATTATTCTACTATGAGCATAAATAACATCAAATACACCCACAAAAGGTCTAAAAAATGCCAAAAGGTAGCCCCTAAGGAGAGCCCTAAATATCGGGTCGTTGTATATT
>JBATIN010000108.1:0-9396 GCA_049667765.1 Flavobacteriaceae bacterium | reverse complement strand
GTTAAAAACGCCTCCATAGTATGAAGTTACAGTTGCAGAGGTGTCATCTTTAATACCACGAGAAGAAACACATAAATGCTTAGCATCGATTATAACCGCGATATCTTCTGTTTCTAAAATAGATTTTAGTTCCGCAGCAATTTGATTGGTTAATCGCTCCTGTACTTGGGGGCGGCGAGCATAGTATTGTACTATTCTATTGAGTTTTGAAAGCCCAATTACCTTTCCAGAAGAGATATAAGCGATATGCGCCTTTCCAATAATAGGAACAAAGTGATGCTCACAATTAGAGTAAAAAGTAATATTCTTTTCGACCAACATTTGATGGTATTGATACTTATTCTCAAATAATGCCACTTTAGGTTTGTTGGCAGGGTTAAGTCCTGAAAATATTTCCTCAATGTACATTTTTGCCACACGATTAGGAGTGCCTTTTAGAGAATCATCTGTGAGGTCCAAGCCCATTACATCCATAATCTGAGCAAAGAGGTTAGCTATCTTTTCTTTTTTTTCTTCATCTGAAATCTCAAAAGCATTCGCTTTCATAGGCGTTTCAAGACCTGTATAAAAATGGTCGTCACCGATTTCTTCTTCTGAAAAACCGTTTAATCCGTTTTCTTTAATAAGGGTATTCAACATAGTTTCTTGGTGTCTCATAAAGCTTAATTTTTAATTCGAATTGTGTTGATAGCTCAGGCTTCAATAGGTCATAAATCACAAGGGCTATATTTTCAGCTGTGGGGTTTAAGTCTTTGAATTCTTCTGTATCTAGGTTTAAATTCTTGTGGTCGAATCTGTCCAGTACTTTATTTTTTATTAAGTCGGAAAGAATTTTTGTGTCAATGACGTAACCCGTATCTGGGTCACACTCGCCAATAACCTTTACTTCCAACTCATAATTATGTCCATGGTAATTAGCATTGTTGCATTTTCCAAAAACTTCTTTATTCCTGGTATCACTCCAGTTTTTGTTATGTAATTTATGGGCCGCATTAAAATGTTCGCAACGTACTATTGCAATTTTGTTCATAAATGAATTTTATCGTAGAACAAAAGTATATTTTATTTTGTTTAAAGTTCAATATATAATGTTAAACAAAAATTAAATACCTTCGTTATGAAACTATGAGCATGAACGAAGACAATAAATAATATGAAAAAACAAGATTATTCGATACATATCATTGGTGCGGGAGTAAGTGGTCTAATAGCCGCAAGGATTCTAGAAGATAATGGCTTTAACCCGGTTATAATAGAAAAGACCGAAAGAGCAGGTGGTCGCTTAAAAACAGATATGGTAGAAGGGTATCAATTGGATAGAGGGTTTCAAGTATTATTGACGGCATACCCGGCAGCTCAGAAATACCTTGATTTAGATGCTTTGAAATTGCAGAAATTTACCCCTGGAGCAGCCATATTCAATGCAGGCAAGCAATCTTTGATCGGAGACCCTTTAAGAGACCGAACTCTACTATTCTCAACACTACTCTCCAATATTGGAACCATAACGGACAAGTTCAAGGTGCTAAAGAAGAACAAGCTTTTAAAACTAAAAACAATTGCTGAAATATTTGAAGACGAAGAAAACTCTACGATGACTTATTTGATGGATTTTGGATTTTCCTACCTAATGATAAATCAATTCTTCAAACCCTTCTTTTCAGGTATTTTTCTTGAGCCAAACCTACAAACATCTAGTAGGATGTTTGAATTCGTGTATAAAATGTTCGGCGAGGGCTATGCTGCACTACCCAAATCAGGCATAGAGGCTATTCCTAGGCAATTAGTACAAGGTCTTAAAAGAACTACATTTAAATATAATACATCAGTAATGTCAATTAAAGAAGGTGAGCTGCTATTGACCAATGGTAAAAGCTTAAAAAGCGATTTTACTATTGTAGCCACGGATGCTAGTAACCTGATTCAAAATCTTATAAGACCATCGACCAAATGGAAATCTTGCGATACCTTATATTTCGAAACGAAAACCCGTGTTATCGATAAGCCTCTAATAGGTCTTATAAAAGATTCAGGGGCACTGATCAACAATATTTTCTTCCATACCAGTTTAGAAATGGCTACCAAACCACAGACCGAGTTACTTTCGGTAACTGTAGTGAAAAATCACGATTTATCAAACGAAGCTTTAGTATCTCGTGTTCAAAGAGAACTCAGAGACCATTGTGGTATCCAAACCTATAAATTTTTAAAGCATTATTCCATTCCAATGGCTTTGCCTGAATTGAAAAACATTAAATATGAAGTGTCCCCATCAGAGACACATTTAACATCCGGTATTTTTTTAGCAGGTGACACACAGCTCAATGGTTCATTAAATGCCGCAATGATTTCTGGAGAAAGAGCCGCTTTAGGGGTGTTAGAATCCATTAATGGTTCTAAGGTTTTTTAAAAGATGCATCAAAGTCACAAAAACAGGGAAGCCTTCAATTAGAAGTGTTTTTATTGTCCGCATTCCTATCCACCGAGAAAAACATCATTTTCCTTATAGTCTCACAAAACTAAACTTATAATGGCCTAAAGGCTAGTATTTCAGCCTATCAAACTTAGTAGTGTTCTAACTTAATGCCTGCTCAATATCGCCAATAATATCATCGATATGTTCCAAACCTACCGAAACGCGAACCATACCATCGGTAATGCCGGTTTCTTGACGTTCTTCAGAGGTTAGCTTACTATGTGTGGTAGATGCAGGATGGGTTACGATACTTCGCGAATCGCCCAAGTTGGCCGACAGTGACAAGAGCTTAATGGAATCGAAAAATTTTTGCCCTGCTTCTAAACCACCTTTTACTTCAAACGCGACTACGCAGCCACCGGCCTTCATCTGCTTTTTGGCAATCTCGTATTTGGGATGGGATTTTAAGAAAGGATATTTCACCCAATTGATTTTCTCATGGCTTTCCAAAAACTCGGCCAATTTTAAAGCATTTTCACAATGTCGATCTACGCGAACAGCCAACGTCTCCAAACTTTTTGAGAGTACCCAGGCGTTAAATGGAGAAAGTGCCGGACCTGTTATGCGCGAAAAGCGGTATACTTTTTCGATCAGTTCTTTACTGCCAACCGTGATTCCCGCCAAAACCCTGCCTTGTCCGTCCATCAACTTTGTACCGGAATGTATGACCAGATCCGCGCCGAATTTAATGGGTTGCTGAAGGTAAGGAGAGGCAAAACAATTGTCTACTATAAAAATAAGATTATGCTTTTTGGCAATTTTACCCAACACCTCAAGATCTAGAACATCGACCCCAGGGTTGGTCGGCGATTCAGCATATAGGATTTTAGTATTGGGCAGGATGCTCTTTTCTATGGAATCGAGCTCATGAATCTTAAAATAGGAATGCGAAATATTCCATTTTGGAAAAAAGTTCGTAAACAATGAATGTGTAGATCCAAATATATTTCGAGCAGCCAAAATATGATCCCCGCTTTCCAGCAATGCGGCAAAGGTCGAAAATACAGCGGCCATGCCCGAAGCAAAAGCAAAACCGGCTTCGGCCCCTTCCATCTGACATACTTTTTCAATAAACTCAGAAGAATTGGGGTTAGAATATCTTGAATAGATATTGCGATCCTTTTCTTCGGCAAAAGAAGCCCGCATATCTTCGGCATCTTCAAATACAAAGCTAGAAGTCAGGTACATGGGTACCGAGTGTTCTAAATTTTCGGTACGCTTCACTTGCGTTCTTATTGCGTTGGTTTCGAATTTTTTGTTCATATAGTTCTTTTAACTCACGAGAAGACGAAATTATTTCTCGTATATTTTTAAATATAGGTGGCTTCGGCTACGCTCAGGCACCTATATTAGGCTACTTTCAGTCACTTGTAAAATATGCGACTTCGGTCCCTGTGCGTAGCCGAAGGGCCGAAGTTATCTTTTCTCCGCTATCCTCAAAATATCCCCAAAAACACCTCTGGCGGTGACGGCCGCACCTGCCCCTGCGCCTTGAATGACCAATGGGTTTTCTCCATATGACTCCGTATAAATCTCAATGATCGAATCAGAGCCTTTTACTTGGCCCAAGGCACTTTCTTTTGGCACCGAAATCAGTTTCACATCAAGAATGCCCTTTTCTTTTTGCAGATTTCCGTGTAAATCTCCTACATAACGAAGTACATGGTTTTTCTTTTGGTTCTTTTTGATCTCGTTAAAAGTATCGTCCAACAAATCTAAATGCTCTAGAAAAAAGTCTACTTTTCCATTCTGAAGCGTTTCTGGAATCAAGTTTTGTATGTTAATATCGGAAAACTCGTTCTGCAGGTCCAGCTCCCTGGCCAAGATCAACAATTTTCTTCCAACGTCATTGCCCGATAAGTCTTCACGTGGGTCAGGTTCGGTAAATCCTTTTTTCATTGCGTCTTTCAGAATTGCCGAAAAAGGAGAGCTAACTTCTGAAAAGGTATTGAAGATGTAACTTAAACTTCCAGAAAAAACCCCTTTTATTCGCGTGATATTCTCCCCTGAAAGATGGAGTAATTTTATGGTATCTATCAATGGAAGTCCCGCCCCTACATTGGTTTCATACAAATACTGCTTTTGATTTTTATCTAGCTCTTCGCGTAAGAGTTGATAAAAATCGAACCCTAGGGTATTGGCAATTTTATTGGAGGATACCAAATCGAATCCGTTATCCACAAAATCAAAATAATTCGCTACAAAATCCTTGCTCGCCGTGTTATCCACCGCAATTAAATTTTCAAGATGATGTTGTTTGGCATATGTAAAAAGGTCTTCTAATTTATATGCACGACCGTGTTGCTTTAGCTCCTTTTTCCATGTTTTAGGAATGCCGGTTTTAGAGAACACTATTTTTTTTGAATTGGCTACGGCAAAGATGTTCAGGTCGATGCCCTTTCGCTTTTCTATGGTCTTAGAAGATTTCAGAATTTGATCGATCAAGGTACCTCCAACATTTCCATGCCCAAAAATGGCCACATTGACCTTTTTGCTAATGCCAAAGATCTGTCCATGCATCACATTCAGGGCTTTTTTAAGATCCGCTTTTTTCACCACCATGCTCACGTTCTTGCCCGTAACGGTGTTGTTGAACAATAACGGAACGATCTGATTGGTTATCAGGGCATTATAAGGCTTATGAAATGTACTCAGATCTTGACCGACGATAGAGATGACCGAAACTTGATCGACGACAGTTATGGTATTGATATCCTTAGAATAAAAATCACTGCTAAATTCGTTCTCCAACGCTTTCTTGGCCTGCTGGGCCTTGTTGGCATTCACGACAAGCCCAATTCCACGTTCAGATGAGCCTTGTGAAATAATGCTGACACTGATATTATTCTCCCCCAAGGCCCTAAAAATTCGGGCATCGACGCCTACCTTACCTAGCAAGCCTCTTCCTTCTAAATTAATTAGGGACACATTTTCAATGGTCGATAACGATTTTATTCCCTCTTTACTAGTCTTGGCACTGATCAATGTTCCCTCGTTCTCTCTTTTAAACGTGTTAAGAATGCGAAGGGGGATATTCTTCTCAATAAGCGGAATAATCGTTTTGGCATGCAATATATTCGCCCCGAAACTTGCCAGCTCGTTGGCCTCGGTATACGATAGCTCGGATATACGCTTTGCATCAACTACCAAATCTGGATTGGCGGTAAAAATACCATCGACATGGGTATAGTTTTGCAACTCTTCGGCATCCAAAAAATTGGCGATCAAGGCCGCCGAATAATTACTGCCGTTTCTACCCAAAGTAGTGGTTTCATTTTGCTCGGTTGAGGCGATAAAGCCCGTAATGATGGGCACCGCACTATCGTTTAATTTGGCAAACTCGCGCAAAATATTTTCTTTGGATATCGCTTCCAATACATGGGCATCACCAAAGGTATCATCGGTTTTTATCAATTTTCTTGAATCGACAAATACGGCATCTATTCCCTTGCCTATCAATAGCTTGGTAATCAATTTAGCGGAAATCAACTCCCCAAAGGCCAACACCTGATCTTTTATCTTTTTACTATAATCGCCCAAAAACGAAACGCCTTCAAAAAGCTTAAAAAGGGTGGCAAAATCTTCGGTTAGACTTACATTCTTGTAGGTATGGGTTTGATACTTTTCAAAGGCTTCGAACTCTTTTGAAAAATCTTCTCCATTAGCAGCCTTGTCCAATATCAACTCTAGTTGGTCCGTAGCTTTTTCACGTGCGGAAAGCACTACGGCAATTGGTTCGCCAAGATCCACTTTCGTTTTGATTATTTCCAGAACACTGCCTAGACCTTCCCCGTTGCTCAACGATTTTCCGCCGAACTTAAGTACTTTAATTCTTTTCGACCTGCCATTTTTATTGAAGATACCGACCAACAGATTTTGCATTTGTTCAAACTCCATCAAAAAGGCGTCATGGCCGTGAGGGGATTGAACCTCACCGTAGGTAACATTGCTCTTGGCCTGTGCCAATTGACGAAACGTATCCTTATTCTCTTTTGCGCTAAAAAAAAGGTCCGAATCTACCCCGATAATATGAATGTTCGTATCACTATTTTGCAAGGCTATAAAGGAAGCTTCTCCATTTCTTGTAATATCAATGGTTTTGAGCAATTGGTTCATTAACTTATACGCCGATAACTGAAAGCGTTCTTTCAATTTTTCTCCATGATGCATCAACCAGCTCTCTACATTGAACACCTGTAGTTCTTGATTTGTACTACGCTGAAAACGTTCTTTAAACGATTCAGGCGTTCTATAGCACAACATGGCGTGCATGCGCGCGTCGTGTACGGGCTGTTTTGAATTCACCAAAAATTGTTCTTGGATCTGACAGTTGGCAATAAGCCAGTCGGTTGATTTCCAATCAGATGCTACGGGAATGAGATGCTCAGTGATTTTTGGATCTAGGGCGGCCATTTCCCATGCGATTCCGCCTCCCAACGATCCCCCGATAATAGCGAACAATTTTTCGATTTTCAATAACTCAAGTCCGGTAAGAAAAATACTGGCAACGTCACCGGCTACAAAATCCTTATAATTCTCAATTACAAAACCGTCATAACCGTTACCCGGAATATTAAAGGAGAGTATGGAATATTTTTTAGTATCAATACACTTTCCTTCCCCTATAAGAGCGGACCACCAACCATCATCTCCGGTTACATTTGAATTTCCGGTAAGTGCGTGATTGACCAACACAATTGGTGCACTATGCAGTGCTTTTCCAAATACTTGGTATGATAATTCAATTTTTTGCGAAACGCCACTTAAGGTAGTGTAGTTTTCAATTTTAAGATGGTTGAGCATTAACTAACTTTTAAAAGTATAAATCTGTCACATTGAGCGGAGTCAAGAAGCTAAAAAACAATTGTTCTCGACTGCGCTCGAACTGACAGTTGGGTAAATATCATATGTTACGCCAAAATAGTTGCATCGATTGACGCAAAAGCAGCCTCTAAATCGGCTTTTAGATCGTCGATATCCTCTAGCCCTACCGATAAGCGTATCAAATCTTGACCTACCCCTGCCGCTTCCTGTTGTTCTGCATTAAGTTGCTGATGGGTAGTACTTGCCGGATGTATTATAAGCGATTTGGTATCTCCAATGTTCGCGAGCAATGAAAAGATTTTGGTCGCATCGGTCAACTTTTTCGCGGCTTCGAAACCTCCTTTTACACCAAAAGTAACCAACCCGCTTTGCCCATTTGGTAGATATTCCTTGGCCAGCGAATAATATTTATTGCTCTTAAGACCAGGGTAATTTACCCATGCCACTTCTTTTCTATTTTCTAACCAGGTGGCCAACTCAAGGGCATTAACACTATGTTGTTTTATTCGAACAGGTAAGGTCTCGAGGCCTTGTATAATTTGAAATGCGTTGAACGGACTCAAGGCCCCACCAAAATCGCGCAAACCTTCCAAGATCAATTTAAATGTAAAGGCTGCAGCCCCTAATGCTTCGCTATAGACCAAACCATGATACCCTGCCGAAGGCTCGGTAAATTCAGGGAATTTTCCATTCGTCCAATCAAAAGTACCTGCATCGATTATGGCACCGCCCAAAGAAGTACCTTGTCCGCCAATATATTTGGTCAAGGAGTGAATGACCAAGTTTGCACCGTGCTCGATCGGATTCAAAAGTACCGGGGTTGCCACGGTGTTATCTACAATAAACGGAACCTTTGCCGCTTTGGCCTGTTTAGAAATCGCTTTTAAATCCAAAACATCCAGTTTCGGATTCCCTAACGATTCTACAAAGAACGCCCTTGTGTTTTCTTGTACCGCTTTCCCGAAACTTTCAGGGTCCGATGCATCAACAAAAGTTGTGGTGATGCCCAGTCTAGGCAAGGTTACGTTCAACAAGTTAAACGTACCTCCGTACAAACTGCTCGAAGCCACAATGTGATCGCCGGCCTTTAAAAGTGTTAACAACCCGGTTGAAATTGCCGAAGTACCCGAAGCAAAAACCACGGCTCCTACCCCTCCTTCAACAGCGGCCAATCGCTCTTGTAAAATTTGGTTGGTCGGGTTGTTAAGCCGGGTATAGATAAAACCCAATTCGGCCAACGAGAATAAATTCGCCGCATGATCCGTATTGTTGAATACGTACGACGAAGTTTGGTAAATGGGCACAGCTCTTGTGCCTCCGGTTTGTGTTGTGTCGTGCCCAGCGTGAAGGGCGTTCGTTGCTAATTTTGGTGTACTCATGATTTTGTTTTTTAATAATTAACCCTTCGGCTATGCTCAGGGCCTAAATAGATTAAAAAAGCCAAACCCAG
This sequence comes from Flavobacteriaceae bacterium, assembly GCA_049667765.1. Taxonomy (GTDB): domain Bacteria; phylum Bacteroidota; class Bacteroidia; order Flavobacteriales; family Flavobacteriaceae; genus JBATIN01. The sequence continues at coordinate 646 of JBATIN010000108.1, read as the reverse complement.
ACCAAAAAAGTCAGGTAAAATCAAAAAGTTATAAGAAAGCTACAAATTACAGCAGTAATTCAGTTGCGTTATCTGTCCGCCAGTTGACGGATAGAATGTAGCACCTTCTTTGCTACCGAAATTTCGGGAGAACAAAGGGTTGCTAAGGTTTCAAAGGGTCTAATCCCTCCACCTTTCTTGATAACTATTCAATACGTGTTTGAACTTTTGAGATGACAAATATAATGATTGAAATTTAAATTCCTAGTAATTTGATAGAAATTTAAATATTCTATCAAATAAATGCTGTTTTGTTCGTTTTTTATATGGCGATTTAACTAAATCTGTACTTAAAGCTTAAATGCTTTCTTTACCTTTTCTACCATATCGAGCTTTTCCCAAGTAAACAGCTCCACTTCTTTTTCGACCCTACCGTTATAAGGTGATTCAAAGACCTTGGTTACTTTTTGGGGCTCTTTGCCCATATGTCCATAAGCTGCCGACTCTAAATAAATCGGGTTTCTTAATTTTAAGCGTTTTTCAATAGCGAAGGGTCGCATATCAAATAGCTTTTGAACCTGCTTTGCAATTTCACCATCGCTCATAGCCACATTAGCCGTACCGTAGGTATCTACAAAGATAGACGTTGGTTCTACCACCCCTATGG
>JBATIN010000107.1:0-2804 GCA_049667765.1 Flavobacteriaceae bacterium | reverse complement strand
AGTCTTTTACAAACTCCAATTCTTCAATCCTTTCTTTCAACTTTTTGATTTCATCCTTTTTACTCATTCCTAATTTCTTTTGCTCTAAAGTACTATATTTTTTTAACCAATAGTCAATAGAAGATCTAGAAATGTTATATTTTTTAGCTGCATAATTAATAGATATTCTACCATTTTGAACTTGGTCAATAATGAGTAGTTTTAAATCAAAGCCCACTTTATCATACGTTTTTTTTCGACAGGGTGCTTTTTGTTCTTTCATACTTTCGTTGTTTAAGTTGTCTAATTTTTAGTCAACCTATTTCAGGAAAGTACAGATTTTCAAATTGCAGGTAACGGTTTCGGCTATGATTTCGTTGTGGAATCATCCGCAGGATTATTCCGACGAGAAATCAGCCATTGATTAATACTTTTATTTTGGTGTGGCACGAAACCACAATGAATTATAGCCTTTGTTAAGCACAGGCTTCTTTTGTTTATCCATATTTTTGCATTATATATTGAATTTTAGATGACAGCCTGAGCCTCTATTTCAATCATGAACCCTTCGTTTGCAAGTCCTTTTACACTAATCCATGTACTCGCAGGTGGATTTTTGGTGCCGAAATGTTCCTTGAGTATTGATCTGATAATTGGCCCATCTCCTTTCTGGAAATCCACTTTATAAATTCTAAGCATCATAATATTTTCCATCGTTCCACCAACTGATTCAATTGCAATTTTTAGATTATCAATTGCTTTTTGAGTTTGTATTTCCAAATTATTTTCTCCAATTATATTTAGATTTTCATCCCATGCAACTTGACCAGAAATGAATACTAATTTTCCAGGTGTAGAAATTACAACTTGTGAAAAGCCGTTTTGCTTTGAATTAAAAAGTGTTCCAGGATTAACTGCTTTCCTTACCATATTAGTTTATGTTTTTCTTGCTTGTGCCTAACGTTTAGCTAAATGGAGTTTCAATACTTCGACAAGCTCCGTACAGGTTTCTTTTAGCATATGATAACGAAGTTCGCTGATTTTGATTTTATAATCAAGTATTTACGAATTTCCTTTTTTAATAGTTTAGAACAATTAAAACAGAAGGGACCTATATAATTATCTTCGAGCTCTTCTGCACTCTGCAAATCGGAAATCTCTTCGTTTCAAAGCAAATTGAGAATGACTTGCAAGAATTTTCGATCCAGTTTAGCATTAGAATAAACGGGTAAATTGGTAAGTACTTAAAAATTCGATACCTTTTAAGTACGACTGACACCATAAACTTTTCATAATGAGTTTTACCATCAATGCAGATCTTGTGCCCTTGTTTCGTGGTTTGGTCACGGGCTTGCAGCCATTTGCGGCCGCTCAAGACGTAGCATTGGTTTTTGAAGCTGAAGTAGAAAGTCTACGGGCCTCGTATAATCCTGAAGAAGCCCTCTCGGAAATTACCGTATTGTTGAGTCGTATCGTAACCTTTACACCACAATCATACAACGTCAAAGTTTCCGTGGGAACCTGCAATGAAAATAATGAACAGTGTATTCTTGTCATTGAGAATACCGGGGTAGACCTCTCTAAATTGGGCGAAATCTTGTCTTCGGTCAAAAACGGACTTCTTGTTGAACGAAAAAAACAGGGTACCCGGTTTTTAGTCTCTATCCCCGTAAAACAAATTAGACCGGGCTCAAACAACCCAAGTGCTACAGCAACCTTATTGCCCAAAAAATATCCGATGTATTTTGCCGCGGTCAGTCAAAGGTTAAGCACTCATTTTGCAAATACCGAAAACTTTGAAAGGGCAGCTGACCGAAGTAGTAGTAGTGAAGGTGTTTTTTTAAAAAAAGTAAATGCGATCATTCAGTCGCACATTTCAGATCCCGATTTTAAAGTTGATGCCCTGGCCGAGGCCATTGCACTGAGTAGAACACAGCTGTTTCGTAAAATAAAGGCACTGACCAAAATGTCTCCCCAGCAATATCTACGTTTTGTGCGTTTGGAAAAGGCAAAACGACTGCTACAAGCAAAAGATAGCGACCTGAACGTAAGCGAAGTGTGTTATCAAGTGGGCTTTGTTAGTAAAAGCCATTTTACACGTTCGTTTCAAAAAGAATTCGGGTTTAACCCATCCGATTTTTCAAAGGCCAAAATGTAACCTACGCACAATTTTTTGCAACCTTCGGTCAATTTAAACCGTAAAAGTCCCCCTAACTTTAAAGTATCAAAAAAAGAAGTACCAACTTAAAAAACGAATCTCATGGATAATCTAAAGAAAAACAGGGAGTTCATCATCAAGTATTTCAACGCCATATCGGGGGTTGAAAAGACACGTGATCTTTTAGCGCAATACACCAATGACGAAAAACTGATTGAACACATCGATTTTTTCGAGGGGGCATTTCCGGAATACGAATTGTTTATCGAGGAAATGGTAACCGAAGGAAGTAAAGTAATCGTTCAAGGGAGAGCGACGGGTATCCATAAAAGGGCGTTCAGTGGAATTCCTCCGACCGGAAGAAAAATGGATCTGCCCTTTGTCATACGATACACCATCGAGAACGGAAAGATAACGGATCACTGGCTCATTGCCGATCAGATGATTTTAATGGAGCAATTAGGAGTGATGTCGAAAGAGAATTTAGAAGAAACCAATAAATAACAATAGGATGAGAAAAGTACTTTATTCAATAGCGCTTCTTGCCATTTTTTCCTGTGGGGAAAAAAAGGAAACCGTTGTAGACGAAAAGGCCATGGCCGAAATAAAAGGGTACGAAGCCCAGCAATCGGAAGAAGATCATACGAGACAATTTATAGTAAACTAT
>JBATIN010000106.1:0-6397 GCA_049667765.1 Flavobacteriaceae bacterium | reverse complement strand
GCTCTATGCGTTCATATTTAGGCTCGCTACGGGCTTTGCCTTCGACTAAAGACAAACAAACCAACTTAACCGACAAAAACGCTCTAGAAACCATTCTAGGGCGTTTTTTGGTTCAAGGTCATGGTCTAAATCTTTGTAGCCATGAGAAATTGTATTTGTTTTGTGCAATTAGTTCTAAACTTAAAACTAGCCATTCCTAGTGTTTATTGCCTGAGTTATTCTAAAGGAAAAAGCCTGACTCACGTACTGCTAGTCAGGCTTTAATATAACTACTATTAAATACTTTTTATACAGGTGTTCTAATGTGAATGGTTTAGTGCTTCGCCAAAGTTTCTGAGGTGTTGAATTTTACCGTTTTTAAAATAGCTTCAAGCTGAAACATATCATCTCGTTTGTTGGTCGCAGGGGCAAATACAAAACCTTCAAGAACAAGAATTCTATCGTTTTCGTCATCGTTGATAATATAGGTCAAAAATGGCCCTGCCATGGGGTAGTTCTTAATGTCCCAAATACCTCTGACCTCAACGGCTTTTTTTCCTGCTATCTCCACAGGGAATATTGAAGGCGAAAAGGCGGGCTCGGTGCGCATATAAGTGACTTTACCCGGTACATCGGTGCCTGGTATATATTTTTCGCCAATAGAGTCGCGCATATGCACGATATCCTTGATCAGGGTTGAATCGTTTTTAAAATAACCCCTTGGCATTTGGTACGCAATAATACTGGCAGTACCTTTTTGTATCTGCCGCTCAATCCAAACAAAATTATCTTTCTGTACGTCTATTCTATAAATCGAGGGCAAATCGATAGTTATGCCGAATTTATCTTTAAGAACCGACTCTTTGTTCAAAGATTTCAAGAAATTCTTCTGGGCGACATCGAGCTCAAGATTTTTATATGCCGCTATAAACTCATCGGCTTTTGCCTCAATGTTTTTAATGATCTCATCTTCGGTTCTACCTTTGATTACACCTACTTTCTGGGGCATTGCGTACATATCGGTCTTGATGTGGCCCACATCTATCGAGTCCTTTTGCACATATAAAATATTACGGGTGTTTCTGATGGAACCGGTAAAAACCTGAGGAGGCAATTGATTCATAGAAAACAAGGGTTCTTCCCAAGTAAGACCTACCACGGTGGCTGCGAAATGTTGTCGTACCTTATCACCTACCTTACCTTTCCAGAGCTCGCTATCCATGACCACTGCCAATGAATTTACGGCGCCAATGGAGGTTGGTTTATAATTTTGATTCTTGTCTTCTTTACAAGAAAATAGTAGGGTGACTGCGGTTAAAGTAAAGAGTAGTATTCTAAAGGGTCTCGTTTTCATATGGTTTTGGTTTACGATGAACAGTCACACAGTTTCAATTTTGTGCCAGGCTGTAATTTGCTACCACTAATACCGTTCCATTCTCGTAAATTTTCAACACTAATTCCCGGATATTTTTTAGAAATCGTCCAAAGTGAGTCTCCGCTTTGAACTGTATGCACTTTCGTTCCGGGTGGAATAGTTTGCGTTTGTGCCGCTGTCGATGCCTTTTTTGAAGACGCCACGATGTTAGCCCCCCTGTTTCTAGGGTAAATGGTCAATCGTTGCCCGATTCTTAAATTGTTGCTTCGAAGTCCGTTCCATTGTTTGATCTGGCTCACGCCTACCCCATAACGGGATGCAATCCTGCCTAAAAAATCGCCACTTTTTACACGATATTGAATCTTATCTGCCTCTGCTTGTTTTACCAATTGAGGTAAGGGGCTTTCTTTGCTCTCGAGCTCTTTTTTCACAAAGGCATAAATCTGTATCTCGTTCGCCACAAATTTGCCCATAGCTTCTTTGGGCAACCTAAGGGCGTATTCTTTTCCTTCAACAAACGGAATCACATTTAATTTGTATGAAGGATTTAACACCTTTATTTCTTCAACGCTTATACCAACTAGTTTTGAGATTTGGTCAAAAGTAATCAAGCTTTTTACCTGAATGGTGTCGGTCTCGAAATAAGGTCGTTCTACTTTTTTTCCTTTAAGCCCATGTTCTTCAGCATACTCAAAAAGGTACATGGTGGCCAAAAAAGCAGGCACATAACCGGCAGTCTCTCTTGGTAAGTTTCTACGAATGTTCCAATAGTTTTTATATCCTCCAGACCTGCGAATAGCCTTGTTCACATTTCCGGGGCCCGAATTATATGCGGCTAGGGCCAAGTCCCAATCATCAAAGATATCGTAAAGCTTTGCTAAATATTTACAGGCGGCCTCTGTAGATTTAATCGGATCACTTCGTTCATCAACATAGCTACTTACATCAAGTTTATACATTTTACCGGTACCGTACATAAATTGCCATAGCCCGGTCGCCCCGACCCTAGATCTGGCCCTCGGGTTTAAGGCAGATTCGACAATAGAAAGATACTTCATTTCCAAAGGAATATCATGATTGTCCAGCTGTTGTTCAAATAAAGGAAAATAGAACTGGCTCACGGTCAACATACGTTCCATAAGATTCCTTTTTCGGGTCAAAAACGATTTGATCACATTTTCCAATGACGGATTATAAGCTATATTGAAAGGGGTTTTTTGATTCATTTTTGCGAGACGTGCCTTTAGGGTATCCGTAGGTAGATCGTAAACATACGCCTCTTCAGTCTCTTCTTCCTTATCGTAGTCCGAGGTCACGACCTCTTCGTACATTTCGTCAAAAAGTGCTGCATTTTCGTAGAGTTCTTTCATCCAAAGGCTATCATACTTTGCCGCCAGTGGATGATCCTTTAAATGGTACTCCGACGCTTTATTATCGGCAGAATACACCAAGGGGTTATCTTGTGGATCTACTTCTGAATCCATTAATTCCATCTGTTCTACTCCTTTCATGTCCATCTCGGTAGTATCGTTGGGTATCTCATTTGTTAGGATATTTTCCAACTCTTCTTGGGATGCCGGTATAGAATCGTTCTCTTGTGCGACCAAAGAAAAAGTGAAAAACAACAACACTAAAACATAAAGCAACCTATTTTTTATTGACATAATACATCTAGTTTTTACAAGAGTAGCCTAAATCGTTTTTGTTTTCAAATCGATAACATTTTAATGAGCTGTATGTAGGGAAACACTTTGTTTATATTAATCGATAACGTTATTAATCATGCAATATTGCTGCAATTCCGGGGAGGGTTACCCCCTCAAGACTTTCCAACATTGCACCCCCACCAGTCGAGACATAACTCACTTTATTTTCGAAGCCGAACTGCTTCACTGCAGCGACGGAATCGCCTCCGCCCACCAAGGAAAATGCGCCATTTTTTGTGGCCTGGTCGATGAAATTTCCAACGGCAATGGTGCCTTTGGCGAACTTTTCCATTTCAAAAACGCCTACAGGACCATTCCAAAGAATCGTTTTTGATTCAAGTATTACTTGTCTGAATATTTCGAGCGTTTTTGGACCGGCGTCCAAGCCTTGCCAACCGTCCGGAATTTGTCTCACATCTACAACTTGCGTATCGGCATTGTTGGCGAATGCATTTGCGGCTAAAACATCAATAGGAATATGAACTTTTACCCCTTTCGCTTTCGCCTTTTCAAGAATTTCGAGCGCGAGTTGCATTTTATCGTCCTCACAAATAGAATCCCCTATTTTTCCTCCTTGTGCTTTCACGAAAGTAAAGGTCATTCCACCTCCAATAATGAGATGGTCTACCTTATCCAAAATATTTTCAATTATAGTAATCTTCGATGAAACCTTGGCACCTCCTAAAATGGCCAATACGGGCTTCTCGCCGGTCTGCATTACCTTATCGATCGCTTCTATTTCCTTGGCCATTAAGTATCCGAAGAACTTACTATTAGGGAAAAATTGAGCTATTATAGTGGTAGATGCATGGGCCCTATGGGCCGTGCCAAAGGCATCGTTAATGTATATGTCTCCCAATCTTGAGAGTTTTTCTGCAAAGTCATGATCCCCCTTTTCTTCTTGTGAATGAAACCGTAAATTTTCTAAAAGCAACACCTCACCAGGTCTAAGTTCTGAAGCGGCCTTTTCAACATCTTGGCCGATACAGTTGGGTACAAATTTTACAGTGACTCCTATTATTTTCGACACTGTTGTGCAAATATGCTTTAAAGACATATCCGGGTTTACCTTACCATCCGGTCTTCCTAAATGACTCATTAAGATTGCACTGCCCCCATCTTCCAAAACCTTAATTATAGTAGGTTTTGCCGCTTGGATTCGGCTGGCGTCTGTTATGTTTAAATGTTCATCTAAGGGTACATTGAAATCTACCCTGATCAAGGCCTTTTTATTTTCAAAGGTAACAGCGTCAATAGTCTTCATATTTTAGTTTTGATTTAAGAATATCAAATGTAAAGATTTATGCGGTCATGATGAAGAATCTGTTCTATATTAAATCGGTGCTTTGGCCACGGCTGATTTTTAAACTTGTGCAAAAAAACTATCTTTGAGTTATGCTGTTCGAAGACATTTTGGGACTTTCCCATATCAAAAACCATTTGGCCGCCAGTGCCGATGCGGGGCGAATACCGCATGCACAATTGTTCGTGGGGCCAGAGGGTTCAGGATTGCTGCCTATGGCATTGGCCTATGCACAGTACCTTATCTGTTCTAATACCGGCGCAGAGAACATTACGGGTGATACAACGTGCAATATGAAATTTGAAGCGTTAGCGCACCCCGACTTACATTTTGCTTTTCCGGTAGCCAATTCCGATAAGGTAAAGAGTCACGCGGTTAGCAACCACTACATGGAAGAATGGCGCCAATTTGTAAAAGAACAGCCCTACGGTAACCTGTTCGATTGGTACCGCCTTATCGATATTGAAAAAAAGCAAGGCTTGATCGGGGTAGATGAAGCCCAAGATATCGTTAAAAAATTATCGTTAAAATCATATGAGGGCGGATACAAGATCATGCTGATCTGGATGGCCGAAAAAATGAATACCTCGGCAGCGAACAAGCTTTTGAAACTTATTGAAGAACCACCTAATAAAACTGTTTTTCTATTGTTATGTGAAGACGAGGAGCAAATTTTGCAGACCATAAAATCACGCTGTCAAATTTTACATTTTCCTCCTTTGGCTGAAGCCGATATTGCCGATGCCCTACTCAAAACAGGATGCGGTACCGAGGAAGCCATGCGTTTAGCACATGAGGCCGACGGAAATTTCAACAAGGCCCTAGACCTAAAAAACCAAGATTCTGAAGAGCTGGTTTTTGAAAAATGGTTCGTACAATGGGTGCGCAGCGCCTTTAAAGCTAAAGGCAATAAAGCTGCGATTCACGATTTGATCCTTTGGAGCGAAGAGGTGGCCAAAACAGGTAGGGAGACCCAAAAAAACTTCTTGCAGTACTGTATTATGGTGATGCGACAAGCCCTCTTGATCAATTATAATGTGAAAGACTTGGCTTATATGCGTATTCATATTGACGGATTTAAACTTGAAAAATTTGCGCCCTTTGTTCATGAAAACAATATCCTTGCCATTGTGGAAGAACTTGAGAATGCCATTTACCATATTGAGCGCAATGGCAATTCTAAATTAGTGCTAACCGATCTATCGATTAAATTAACTCGTTTACTGCATAAAAAATCCAATGAAATAGCGACTGCGCATTAAGCAAGATAGTTGCTTAACATCTGTCTTCTATTAGACAGTAAACAAACTTTATTCTTATGGAAAATGTACTTCAAAATTCTGCCGAAATACTGTTGCTCATTTTTTTGGTCATTACATTTCTGCAAAGTGGATTCGATAAAATTTTCGATTGGAAAGGAAACCTTACTTGGCTAAAGGGACACTTTTCATCGACTCCTTTAAAAAATATAGTCCCCTTTATGCTGGCTACGGTGTTGTTGTTCGAGGTCTTGGCCGGGCTGCTTTGTGCCATTGGCCTTTATCAAATACTTTTTATGAACGGAGACAACCTAGCTTTGATCGGTGCCCTTCTTTCGTGCTTAACGTTGCTAATGCTATTATTTGGCCAGCGCATGGCTAAAGATTACGAAGGGGCAAAGACCATTGTCATCTACTTCATCCCGAGCATATTTTTGGTTTTTTTACTGCAATAAGCTACTTTGGAACAAGTGCAAAAGGAATTTAAAAGAAACTACATTTTGATTTAAAGGAAAGCTTTGGCGCTAGTAACTATCGTTTACCGAGTAGAATAAAAAAAGGCCATACCTTTTAGATATGACCCTAGTCTATATAAAGTAATTCTACTTACTTCTTGTATTTGTCGTTTATGATCTTAACGATTTCAGTTGTTAAATCATTGGCTTCAGTACCATAGAGTACACTACCGCCATCGCCGCCGCCAAGAATATAGCTATAGCCATTTGCCTTGCCATAAGTGGTAATCTCTTTTTTCACCTTGCTTACGATGCTATCC
>JBATIN010000105.1:0-7136 GCA_049667765.1 Flavobacteriaceae bacterium | reverse complement strand
ACTCCAGTTCAATGCGGCGAACGATAGTGTGGCATGGATGGATATGGATGCCGGGAAAATTCTGATCCAACAATCAAATCCCCTAAAAGTCCTGTTGGTGTATGAGGATTCCCTGATCGCTCAGGCGAAGTATCTAGGTGCTGCCTTCAAGGCCATAGCCACGTTTCGCCAATTGGAAATGGAGCTAACCACAAAATTGGTCACAGAGACTTTGGCCGTATCCCATGTTGATGTCTTGGGATGGCTCAGTCCCAAAACGGCACCCGAATTTTCCGGACCCATGCTCAGGTATGCTCCGGATAGCCTTTCCATGTCCTTGTTCCGCAAGGGGCCAAAACCTTCCATGCTACAACTGACCCGGAAATTGAACACCGAGAACCTCGTGGAGGAGCATGTGGCGGAGGAGCTTTTACACTTTTTAAAACTACACCCCGAAGTACGGAAAAAAGTAGCCTCCCATGATACCAGAACCGTCGCGGTCAACACCTTAAGTCCGAAGTCCACCGGGGTGCAGGTGAAGGGTGTGCGTGCACAACTATTCGATGTTTCACCTTGGCTCTGGGGCTTGCTTGTACTGGTGATGCTCATAGAACGAATTTTGGCTAAACTCCGAAAACAATGATAGGGCCAGGGCACATATTAGTGCAGTTGCAGCGCAAATGGCGGTTTCGGCAAGGCCTTGAAATCTTCTTATGGGCCCTTGGCCCCGCAGTGTTGGGCTATGCGATTACCATGAAGGTAGGTGTGGGGTTGGTCTTGTTCTTCCTAGTCCTACTAGTACTGGTCCTGGCGCGAAAACCATGGCAGCTGACCTTGGCACAAGTAAGCCGTGCCCTGGACCAAAAATTACCCTCGTTGGAATATAGTAGCGGACTTTTGCTACGGCCGGAAGCACAGCTCACTGATCTGGCGCTGATCCAGCGCCAAAAGATTACCGAAGTACTGCAGCGCTCCGACGCACAGCTCGTATCGACTTCCCCGATGAAGAAGGCGGGCATCGCCGCGGCAATTTTCCTGGGCCTGGGTATTCTGATTTTTCAATTGGGGTGGGGAATAGCCGGATCAAAAAAGTCCCGTTTGGACCAAAAGGAAATAATTCAGGTGCAAGCGGCCGATTCTTTGGCTAGGCAACATCCGGCACCGACTATAACGCAGCAGGAAGTGACCGTGCGCTACCCGTCGTATACCCAAAAACCTATGCTGACTTCTGGTTCTATGGACGTAAAGGCCCTGGAAGGTTCACGGATATCATGGTCCCTACATTTTGGCAGTTCGGTGGATAGTGTCCTCCTTGAACAAGGCGAAACGACCCTTCGGTTGTCCTTGAAGGATGGAGCCTATCAACAAAGTATGACGCTGACCGAATCGGGATTTTATAATTTTCGGTTTTTTGATGCCCATGGGGGAAGTTATATCACAGATCTCTATACCCTGGAGGTCACGAAAGATACTCCCCCGACCATAGAACTACCCGAGTTGAAACAATTCACGAGTTTTGATTACGACGAACCAAAACTTTTGACCTTTAACGCCCTGATCAATGACGATTATGGCATTGCCACTGCGCAAATTGTGGCTACGGTAAGTAAAGGTTCGGGCGAATCGGTGAAATTCAGGGAAGAAAAATTACCTTTCGATACGGCCCCCACTTCAGGGCAGCGCCAGCTGAACCTAAGCAAGAAAATAGACTTGGCGGCCTTGGCCATGACGCCCGGTGACGAGCTCTATTTTTATGTAGAGGCCATCGATACGAAACGCCCCAAACCCAATACCGCCCGAAGCGAGACCTATTTTGCGGTGATCAAGGACACGGTTACCGATCAGTTCGCGGTAGAAGCGACCATGGGGGCCGACCTCATGCCCGATTACTTCCGTAGTCAAAGACAACTGATCATCGATACCGAAAAGCTGATCGCCAATAAGGCAAGGTTGTCCAAAGAAGTGTTTAATGCGACTAGCAATGAACTGGGTTTTGATCAAAAGGCACTACGGCTCAAATATGGCCAGTTTATGGGCGATGAAGCTGAGGCAGGTCCTGAACCTGTTCAAGAAGTAACTACCGAAGAAGACGAGTCGGGCAACCCCTTGGCCGAATACACCCATGATCATGACGGGGCCAATGAGCATAATTTGGTAGACCATGACCATGATCATGAGGAAGAAGGGCCGGCCGGAAAAGCGGCGGATGACCCCTTGGAGGCCTACCTTCATAATCATGAAGATCCTGAAGCGTCCAGCTTATTTACCCAATCGTTGAAAAGCATGTTGCGACAGGCCATGAGCGAAATGTGGGACGCCGAATTGCACCTACGCCTGTATACCCCTCAAAATTCGTTGCCCTACCAATACCGGGCCCTAAAACTGCTGCAAGAAATAAAGAATAGTGCTCGAATTTATGTGCACCGCATCGGGTTCGATCCGCCACCGATCAAGGAAGATGCAAGGCTGACCGGGAAAATAGAAGAGGTGTCCGGGTTTCAAAAACAAGAAGACCTCACAAAGCCTTTGCCCCAAGCACATATGCGTTCGGCCGTTGCCCGCTTGCAGGTAGTGCTCGCTCAAAATGAGAAAATTTCAGGGGTCGATAAGGAGCTTTTTTCTCAGGCAGGCCAAGAACTGGCCGCTATGGCCCTTGCGGCGCCGGGCAGTTATTTGAAGACCTTGCAAGGCTTAAAATGGCTTTCAGAAGATCTAGAGACCCCGCGGGAACAACTGTACGAAGTGATGACGGGATTGATGCAGGCCCTGCCCAACCTTGCCCCCGATCCCCATAAATCGGCACAATTTCAGGGAAATCTAGATAAATTGGTGCAAAAAGAACTGGAGGCCTATGATGAGTGAGCTCGTATTACTTCGGCATGACTTAGTGCTTCCCGTACTCGTGGGACTAGGCGGACTATGGCTCGTATTTGTATGGTCGGTAAGGGCGACCCCTTCGCGAAAGCGCGTATTGGTGAAAAGCATGGTCTCTTTTTTGGCCCTGTTCGCCTTGGCCATGATCGCACTACGACCTGCTCTGCCACAACCCATGGACAAGGGGGTTGGGGTGCTCTTGACCAACAATTTTTCCCAAACACGCTTGGATAGTCTCCAAAAGGCCCACAAGGGGATTGCCTTGATTCCCTATGCCCAAAACCGCAGTCTTGGGCCGGTGCTGGATTCCATAAGTTCGCTGTACATACTAGGGCAGGGGGTGGCCGCCTACGACCTTTGGCAGTTCAACGATGTAAAGGCCAGTTATTTGGGCGGACCACAAGAATCAGGTATATCTCGGTTGGCCTATCGGCCTTCGCACACCCTTGGGGATCGATTGCAACTCGATGGACGTTATTCAAATCCGCAAAGCGACCGATGGCTCTTTTTGCAAGGGCCGGGGGAGGAGGGCCTTGATTCGGTGGCGCTAAAGAGGGGTAGTACCCAAACCTTTAGGCTAGAGGCACCTTTAAAAGTGAGCGGAAATTATGGGTATGCCTTGACGGAAAAAGATAGCTTGGGAAATCAGCTACACACAGAGCCCATACCTGTGCAGGTAGGCGAGAGGAAATTTTTGTCGATATTGATGCTCAACAGTTCGCCTTCCTTTGAAACCAAATACCTAAAGAATTTTTTAGCGGAAAACGGACATCAGGTACTGGTGAAAAGCCAATTGACCCGAGGGAAGTACAAATTCGAGTATTTTAATCGTGATCGTACCCCTGTGTATGGCATGACCATAAAAGACCTCGCCGCTTTTGATGTGTTGCTCATAGATGCGAGTTCTTACCGAAATCTTTCGGCAAACGCTCGAAGGTCTTTACAGGAAAGCATTACCGAACATGGCCTGGGCGTTTTTATTCAGCCCGATGCCGCTTTTTTTAGGGCCGCAAAAAAGGATGATTTTTTTGATTTTTACAGCACTAAAGTGACGGAAATTGGGTTGGATGATCAAGGCAAGATGAGCTTGGGGAGCTTTCCCTATCGTTTTAAAAATGATTTTTTAGTAGAGGAAATCGAACTTATGGCCCCGCCCCACCTAGCGGCCTATCGAAAGCTGGGCATGGGGAGACTAGGCAGTTTTACCCTTGAAAACACCTACCAATTGGTGTTGGATGGCCATACTGATCGATACCGTGAACTATGGACAACACTCCTTGAGGCCCTAAGCAATAGGACCATGCCCATGGCCTCATGGAGCGCTTCGGATGATTTGGCGTTTCAAGATCAGGCGTTCCATTTTACCCTACGAACTAGGATCGAACAACCTCTTGTAGTAAATGATGAGGGCGACCCGATTCCCCTGCTTCAAGATGTGGATCAGCCTTTTTTATGGCACGGAAAAACCTATCCTCAAAAAACAAAATGGCAGTATTTGAAAATGGTACAAGACACCACGGCACGATTTGATTTTTACGTGATGGAGTCTACCGATCGGCAAGCTATGGTGGCGTTCAACACCCATGAGGAAAATAAAAGGCAGTTTCAAGAGGCCCAAGGCGGGGAGGAAACCACCATGGTGCTGCAACCTATCGCTTTGGTCTGGTTCTTTTTGATTTTTCTTTTTGGGATGGGATGGCTTTGGCTCGAACCCAAGCTATATGGTCAAGATGCTTAAAAACAAATCTCCTTTGCCCATAATCATTTGGGCAAATGGGTACTTCAAGAATAAAACTAAGGAATTCTTTTAAAAAAAGGCGACTACGATGTGCCCTTTCTATTAATTGCTCGATTTGATCTCCCCGAGCTCGACCACTTCAAAATCGGACACTTTTACGTTGCGCAATTCGCGCAGGTCGGTGTTGTTCCAATTTTCATTGGGTTCTCCTTTTAGGTACATGTTCACCCCTACATCGGCCAGCATAAGTCCATGCTTTTTTAAGGCCCTTAGAATCACTTGATTTTCTTGTGAATACGAACTGATATCAAAATCGGCGCGTAAGCGAAGCCTTCCCCCGAAGGGTAACAGCTCAGGAGTTTTTTGGCCCGATACCTGATGCCGTGCCGGATGTACGTAGCCTTCATAAATTTTATCGCGCTGCAAGGTAAACCGGATCGCATGGTCGATTTCACCACGTTCGATCTCTTTATGTCGAAGCAATAACGGAAAAATAGGTAGGCCTGCGGCATCGGCCGAGGTCCACCCGTCGGGTCTATATTCTGTTGTGTTCAAATTGAAGACCGCGGCCGAAGAAGCTTCCCAACCATCACCCACCTGTTCGGCGTTGAACAGTTCGTACAACATGCCATTGTCGATATCTACGGCTATGGCATGCCAGTCTTGAATAAAATCACCTTCTACCGGTGCGTTCAGCGGAATGGGCATAGGCCCCGGTTCGCTTTGATGGCCATAGTTGCCACTATTGCTATTGGCCCTATAGGTGATGGGCACTTTTGGCTGATCATTGCCTACTACGGCATAAGGGATACCAATGGGCGCGCCTTTATAGGTGCCACTTCCGAAATCGGCGAAAATACCAACATCGGCCCCGATATTATTTATGATCAATGCAGAGTTGGCATCGACCGGATGGCCACTGATATCGATATTGATAGGATGGTCGGGCGGGAAGATCATAATGTCTTCCACCGACTTATTACTTGGTATCGGTGCTGGTACAACTTCTGGTTCTACACCCGGAAGTTCTTCGGAACCGGTTTCCGATTCCGTTGGAATGGATTCTATTTGAGTGGAATCTTGTTCCACAGGATTGGAAGGAGTAGCTACACTGTCAGCAGCTTTTTTTCGCTCTTCTACAAGCGCTTCTTCTTCGGAAATACCGAAGGGATCGGAATTGATTTCGGAGTCGGCGGAGCATGACTTTACCCAAGGCAAAGTCATGATTGCCATGGCTAGCAAGTACGTTTTCATATATTTCATAAGACTCAGGGCGAGTAGTGAACTATATAAAAGTAACGCTTTCATGGCTAGATTATTTGATGGTTTTTAGGCTTTAACATTTCGTTGGGAATGCTGTAGCTCAATATAAATCAGCACATTGCCGCTATAGCCGTAGTTCATCGATGAAATACACGGTTCAGCGGCTAGGCCTTGAAAACCAAAAAGTTTAGACGAACATCGAGATTTTTAAGCGCTAAAGTTTTTTAGCCGGGTACCAGGTTTTTCTGCTTGTCAAAAAGGTGAATATTGGAAACGGTATTTTCAATATTTTTTTGCGAAGAGGCCCCGAATAGAATGGACTCGATATTTGGCAATCCGCATACATATTCAATGGCTTCTTTGGGCGGAATGGCCCCACCGCCCAATACTTGCATGGCTATGGCCCTGAATTTTCGTTCGTGAAGGGTTTTTTCATAAAGTTCCTTACCCCCCGACATTCTGAAATTGACCTTGTTGATCGAGGCACAGATGATCGGGTTTTCGATGCCCGCCCCTTCAAGCGCGTCCAATAACTTGGGCATGTTCATGGTGATGAATCCGGCTTCGGCATTGTATTTTTTCTTCACATGGTCATGAAATCCTTTGAGCAGGTCTATCATGCCTAGGCCCAAGAGCAGGTCGGTGATGACATTTTGCAAGAAGATCACCGGGGTATTGATCCCCTTGAACATTTTCATTTCGGCATCGATCAATAGCTCCATGATCGAAACATAATCTTTGGAGATGAAAGCGACCCCGCCTTTGAACATCGACCCGAAAAGATTGCCCGGCACATATTGTTTAATGGTACCCGCAATACCCAGTTCGGTCATGGCGTTGGCATATTTATGCGCATAGGGCATACAAGGATAGATCTTAAAATCTTTGTACTTCGCCTCGTCTGCACGAATCACATCGCATATTTGTGCGATACGGTCGTGCGTGGTGCACATAAAAGTGTTGATGCCCGCATTCCTTGCATGATCCAAGGTCTTGATAATGGCATCGTTGTTCTTAAATCGTATCGATTGTTCCCTTGATTTAGAATCGGAAATATGGTTGACTGCGAAAAATTGGTTGTCGCCGTATAGAATTCTTTCCATTACTTGTTGTTTTTTGCGTTGTTCTTAATAATTGAAATGGCCTTGTCGGTCTGCCAGGCGCTTTTGAAGGTATTGATGGTATTGGGTACTTTGCCTTCTACCGCCTTCACGAAATAATCGATCTGGGCCGAATACTCTTCGCCGCGGAGATAAAAATCGACTTGATCGGTCAGGTCGGT
>JBATIN010000104.1:0-9562 GCA_049667765.1 Flavobacteriaceae bacterium | reverse complement strand
CTTTCTGCCAAAAGAAGAGACCATGGCACTTCATGCGGTAGGGCAAACTAATACCATATAGATATAATTTGGGTATAACACCTGAAAAACAACTCAACTAGCTCGGGGCAAGCCCACGAGGTATTCGAAAGAAAACAACTTTTAGATTTTGAGGCAAGCCTCGAAACATTTAAATCTCGATTATCGAATAAAGAGAACGACTATGAAAAAAATTTTGATACCCACCGATTTTTCCGATGCTGCATGGAACGCATTGTTCACCGCGATTAAACTCTTTGCGGATACCCCCTGCCATTTTTTCATCCTCAACACTTACGAGCCAGAATTCGCCAATGTATTGGGCGATAAAAGCAAGCAAAGATTGGGCATTATCTATGACTCTTTGAGCAAACAATCGCATCAAGAATTGGGTAAGGTGTTAGACTATTTTGAAAAAAACCAAAAAAATAAAAATCATGCTCTCGAGAAGATTTCAAGGGCAGATGATTTGGTATCTGTGGTTAAGGAAATAGTACAAGAAAAGGATATAGATATCATTATCATGGGAACGACAGGCGCTACCGGGGCCAAACAGGTCTTTATGGGTAGCAACACGGTTAAAGTTATAAATGCCATTCGCAATAGACCTATAATTGCAGTGCCAGAAAACCATGATGTACAGCGTTTAGCACATATTATCTTTCCCACTGACTTTACCAAACACTTCGAGACCTTTGAGTTAAAAGCGTTGGTTGAATTAGCGTCGCTTTGGAAATCAAATATTTCAATAGTTCATGTGGCACAAGAATTTCTAATGAGCAACACACAAGAAGCCAACAAAGTGCTTTTAACCAAGCGGTTAAAAGGGCTCGAGCACAGTTTTCATAAGGTAGAAATGAAGGTAGATGTAGCCGAAGCCATTGGCGAATATGCAAAAGAAAGTGCGGCCGATATGTTGGCCTTGATCCATTACCGCCATACGTTCATGGAAAAACTGACACGGGAGCCTGTAGTAAAAAAAGTTGCATTCCATACACAAATACCACTATTGGTACTGCCCGAACTTTCTTGATCATCAATTAAAAATTTTAAAGCAATGAAAAATATTCTGCTACCAACCGATTTTTCCGAGAATGCCCAAAAAGCCATTAAATACGCTGTCTCTCTTTTTGCAAAAGAACCTTGTCAATTCTATCTTTTGCATGCCTACTATAATATACCGTCATCACCGGGCAATAAATTCGATGCGGAAAAAGAACTGAATGCACTTGTAAATGATGTTAGCTCAAGGTACATAAACGACCTCCATACTTTTGAAGGGGTACTGCTCGTGGATAATCCTTTAAATGCCATAAATACAGCCATTACCGACAAGGAAATCGATTTTGTTTTTATGGGTACCAAAGGCGCATCAGGCCTTCGAACGGTTTTTTTAGGAAGCAATACCGCATATGTCATTAAACATATCGATACATGCCCCATAGTTGCTGTTCCCGCGTTGTATGATCATGGCGTGCCCGAAGAAATTGCATTTGCGAACGATTTTAAAAAAGAGGTAGACCCTAGAGAATTGAATCCACTTATTAAGATAGCCAAACTATGGGATTCTGAAATTACCGTGGTACATATCGATGCCGAAGAAAAACTTTCCGATATGCAAAAATTGAATAGGGCATTGCTTCGGAATAGTTTTAAGAACATTACTCATCGATTCGCCATGGAAACCATGGATCTATCGGTTTCCTCCACCATAAGACGGATGGAAATAGAACATAAAACTATCGGAATGGTCGCTATGTTAAAGAACAAACATGGCTTCATTGAAAAATTGATGCGTGAACCTGTAATCCGTAATGTTACGTTTACCACAGAGGTTCCGTTTCTAGTGTTGCCGAGCTTAGATTAAAAGAGCAAGGTATGATGGTTGTGTTCATTAAAACTCAGTAAGGGTACTTTACCGTATGATTCCATTTTTTTGACAAGGTCTTGTTGGAACAACTTATTAAGAATTCCTTGTTTTTCGCGTTCGAGCATGACCATAAGATCGGCATTTACATCGCCCAAGTACCTTCGAAGGGATTCAAAGATTTTCTCTGAAAACAAAAGTTTACATTCAATTTTTGAGTATTCGACTTTTGTTCGGAGCATTTCTCTAAACCATTCCATCTGTAAGTCGCCCTTATATTCTTTTTTAGTGGAAATATGCACCACTTTGATTTCGGCTTCCAACGGTTTGGCAATTTCGACCAATTTTTGAATCGCATGGATATCCTCATCCTCAAAATCGGTAGCATATACTATCGTTTTAATAGCGGTGTGGCGCATGTCATATGGTATCGCCAAAATAGGGCAAGGTGCTTTTTCAATAAGCTTTTTGGTTGTGCTTCCCATTAGCAGCTCCCGTAAATTACTTTCGCCCTTCATTCCGGTGATAATCATAGCTGCATGCCAATCATCGGCTTTTGAAATAATACCGTGCAAGACAGACTCGTTTTCGACCGGTTCTATTTGAATACTAGTAGAATTCCATTTACTGCCCAAGTGTTCTTCACAAAATTCTTCCAATTTGGCACGATGTTTCTTGATAGCGTTTTGCTCGGTTCGTGGAAAAGGTTCATCAAGTCCTTCTAAACCTAGAACCGTAGGATAATCGAACACATGGGTGATTACCAATCGCATGCCCAATTGGGTACTTAAGGAATGGGCATACTTTAGCGCAGCGGCTGAATTTTTGGAATAGTCTGTAGCGTAGAGTATTGTTTTCATCGTGTCAGTACGTTTAAAACTAAAAATAACGATTCAAATCAAATCCTTCTATGACCTTTGTCATTTCATCGTATTTTTCCAATACTGAAATTCGCCCCGGGAAAAAGAATGCCCTAAATTTGCACCCCAGAAACCATTACTTCATGAGCAAAGCCATTTATATTGCTACCACCGAACCCAATAGCGGAAAATCAATAGTATCACTGGGCCTAATGCGGCTTCTATTGGGCAAAGCAGCCAAAGTAGGCTATTTTCGACCGATTATAGACGACTATCCGAAAGGAACAAAAGACAATCACATCAACACCATAATCAGCCATTTTGGACTGGATATGCAGTATGAAGAAGCCTTCGCCTTCACAAGAAGCCAAGTGGTTCAAAAAAACAACCAGAACAAGGAAGATGAGGTACTCGATAGGATCATAGAAAAATACAAGGCCGTAGAAGATCGATTTGATTTTGTATTGGTAGAAGGCACTGATTTCTCGGGTGACGGTGCTATTATTGAATGGAACATTAACGTGCTGATGGCAAAAAATCTGGGCATACCTACCATTATTTTAGCAAGTGGTGTGGGCAAGACCTTAGATGAATTCGTGAGTAATTTGTATTTGGCCTACGACTCCTTCAAGGATAAAGGCGTACAAGTTCTGATGGTCGTAGCCAACAAGATCCAGCCAGAAAACGTGATCTTGGTAAGTGAAGAACTCAAAAAACATTTGCCGGCCGATGTGCTGATCGGGGCAATTCCACTGAACCCCATTTTAGGTAACCCATCCATCAAAGAAATCGTTGAGGAACTGAAAGGAAAAGTCCTTTTCGGGGAATCTTTTTTGAACAATCAGGCAGGTGCCTTTAGTGTAGGTGCCATGCAACTTCGAAATTATCTGACCTATTTGAGAAATGATAGTCTTGTGATAACCCCTGGTGACCGTGCCGATATCATTTTAGGTGCCCTCCAGGCGAATGTATCCTCTAACTATCCCCCAATTTCAGGGATTGTGCTCACAGGCGGACTAATCCCTGAAGAATCCATCATAAAATTGATTGAGGGACTTTCTGAGGTGGTACCCATTGTTTCGGTAGAAGGAGGAACTTTTGAGATTACCAACCGGATAGGTTCTATACGCCCCAGAATATATGCCGAAAACACCCAGAAAATAAACGCATCGTTACAAGATTTTTCAAAATACGTACCGGAAGACGCACTGGCTGAACGTTTGATTACCTTCAAGGCCGACGGAATTACAACAAGAATGTTTCAATACAACCTGTTAAAAAGAGCACGGTTGAACAAAAAACATATCGTTTTACCGGAAGGATTGGACGAACGTATCTTGAAAGCTGCAAAAGACTTGATCCAAGCCGATGCCGCTAAAATTACCTTGTTGGGCGACCCGGAAAAAATCAAGGAAAAAATAGTGCAGCTAGATCTTGAATTGGATACTAGCAAAATCTCCATAATCGACCCGGCAAAATCGGAATGTTTTGAAGAATATGCCACTACCCTATTTGAACTGCGTAAACACAAGAACGTAGACCTCACCATGGCTAGGGATCTCATGGAAGATGTCTCTTATTTCGGTACCATGATGGTGTACAAAGGCCATGCCGACGGAATGGTCTCGGGGGCGATCCATACTACGCAGCACACCATTTTACCTGCACTACAATTTGTGAAGACCAGACCCGATGTCGCTCTGGTCTCTTCAGTGTTCTTTATGTGCCTGCCCGATCGGGTCGTGATTTTTGGCGATTGTGCCATCAATCCGAACCCTACGGCGGAACAATTGGCCGAAATTGCGATTTCTTCCGCCGACACAAGTATTGCATTCGGAATCGAACCCAAAATCGCCATGCTCTCTTATTCTTCGGGCGCTTCCGGTCAGGGTGCCGATGTGGATCGTGTGCGAAAAGCAACCGAAATCGTAAAACTAAAACGCCCCGATTTAAAAGTGGAAGGGCCAATACAATACGATGCCGCAGTCGATATCAACGTAGGTAAGAGCAAACTGCCCGATTCGCAAGTGGCTGGTCAGGCGACCGTATTTATTTTTCCGGATCTCAATACAGGTAACAATACCTACAAAGCAGTGCAACGCGAAACTGGTGCCTTGGCCATTGGACCTATGTTACAAGGCCTGAACAAGCCGGTGAACGATTTGAGCCGGGGTTGTACGGTCGACGACATTTTCAACACGGTCGTAATTACGGCCATTCAGGCGCAGGGGTTATGAGTTTATGAACTGTCCATGGTCTCCTTTTATGTTGTCATTCCGAATGCAATGAGGAATCTGGTTTTTGTTTGAACCGAAGCCCGCTGTGTGGGATTCCTAATGCCTTGGAATGATAAAACAGAGGAATACAAATAGCAAAAAGAAAACTAACAAAATGAACACTTTAATTATAAACGCCGGTAGTTCCTCTATCAAATACCAATTGATCGTAATGCCATCGGAAAGGGTCATCTGTTCCGGAATCGTAGAGCGTATCGGTGCTAAAGATGCCATTCTAAAATATAAAACGGACACCGCCGTCCACGAAAAGGCGCTAGAAATTCAAAACCATAGAACGGGTTTCCAAAGAATTGTCGAGCTGTTGTTGGATGCAAGAATCGGAGTGATCAAAAATGCCGATGAAATTGAAATCGTTGGCCATCGGGTGGTTCACGGAGGTACTACTTTTTCAGACACCACTTTAATAACTCAAGAAGTAAAACACAAGATTAGGGAACTTTCCATTTTGGCGCCTTTGCATAATCCGCATAATCTGGAGGGAATCATTTTAGCGGAAGATATGTTTCCCAAGGCCAAACAAGTGGCCGTTTTTGATACGGCTTTTCATCAGTCTATTCCTCTAAAGGCAAAAAAATATGCGCTACCGAATACCTTTTATGACGAACATGGCATACAGGTATATGGCTTTCATGGTACAAGCCATAAGTATGTGGCCGAAAAGGCAATAGACCATCTACAAAAGAAAGATTCGAAAATCATAACCGTCCATTTAGGTAATGGTTGTAGCATTACTGCGGTAAACCAGGGCAAAAGCATAGACCACAGTTTAGGTTTTACGCCTTCGAACGGACTTATTATGGGTTCGCGAAGTGGCGATATCGACCATGCCATAATTTTTTATCTTGTGGATACCTTGGGATATGAGCTAAAGGAGGTAAAGAATTTGCTTATCAAGAAAAGTGGCATGTTAGGGCTTACCGGGTTTAGTGATCTAAGGGATATTCAATCGGAAGCCGAAAAAGGAAACCCCGAGTGCATTCTAGCGCTGGAAATGAATGCTTACCGCATCAAAAAATATATCGGTGCCTACACTGCCGCCCTAAATGGGTTGGATGCCATTGTTTTTACTGCTGGAATCGGTGAAAATTCCGCATTACTACGAAAACTGGTCTGCGCCGATATGGACTATTTAGGGATTGTTTTAGAGCATTCAAAAAATGAATTGAGATCATCGGAAGTAAGGGAAATCAATTCCGTTACCTCCAAGGTCAAGATTTTGGTCATTCCCACGAATGAGGAATTGGAAATTGCGAAGCAATCTTTTGAGTTGACATAGGTTACTTAATGCTAATCTGCCCATATAAGAGAACACTTGAAATAGTAAGAAAAAAAGCGCTGAGTTATTCTTCATATGATGGGTTATTCTTCATTTCCTAACGTCAATCTGTCAACCCATACAATTTTCGCGATTCCCGAAATATTTACCGTAAATTAAAGGTATTCCAAAAACGAATTACTTTTCTCGCAGATTTAGGATGACACATTTTTAACTTCGTCTTTTAACAAAGCCGACCCGGCTATCCTATGTGCCATTCTTGTTATTGAATTCGATTTTCCAGAATCATTCTAATCGATTACTAATTAGGACTTATGCTATAAATTATAAATGAATATCATTTCGATCGAAAGGTTATTTTGGTAGTGATTTTTGCTAGGCTTCAATTTTTATTTTCGTATCTTATGAAGTATTAAATAGTCTTGTCCAGACGTTTGGCAAAAACTAAAATAAATTAGAATAACGAAGTAGATAATGATCTTCACCTAATCGAACATAAAGAGATTATGATTCCCAAAAAGGCAGTCTACAATTCAGAAAACCAGCTCGAAACTAGTTTTGTCCCAGAAATATTGAAAAGGCAATTGTCTGCAAATCCGAAATGGCAAATTGGCGATGCGATGAATGAAGACCACACCGCTTTATTGTGGGTTGATGTTTGCAATTTTTCTTCGCTTTGTAACCGACTTATGAAAGATAAGGCAAACGGAGTGGAAAAAATTACCGCAATATTGAACGACCATTATGATTTTTTATTGAATGTCATCACTGAACACGGTGGCGAACCTCTTTTTTTTGTAGGTGATGCTATCATGTCTGCTTGGCCAGGTGAACAAGAAGAAGCCAGCCAATCTATCACCTTAGCCATTAGCTGTGCCAATGAGATCTTGGCGAACAATAGTACTATCGACGACTGTAACGAGTTGCTACAATTGCATACGGTTATTTCTTATGGCAAATGGCACATGTCCGAATTGGAAAGTACCCATAACAAAAAGTTATTGACTTTCTATGGGGAGGTATTCGATAATCTACGATTAGTTTCTCAAAACCGAGCCCCAAATCAAATTCTAATATATAATTCCGCTCTAGCTTTATTGCCAAAAAAGATTCGTTCAAAAGCCGTGCAACACAACAGTTCAATTCTTATTGATGGACATGTACAGCGAAAAGCGAAGGTAGCACTGAAAAAAAACTCCAAACCATTAAGTAAAAATGCAATTGAAAGACTTAAAAAATTTATCCCTAGTACAATTGCGGATCCCATAAGTCGTGAAAGAATGAAATGGATCGCAGAGATTAGACCTGTTACCATTATCTTTTTAGGATTTCATAATATAGGCAAAAATTCTGTTGCCAAACGTGACGAAATGGTTGAAATAACCAAAATAGCCAAGAAATTGGTGGTAAAATATGATGGATTACTGAATTTAGTATGGATGGATGAAAAATCAACCCATATGTTGATATGTTTCGGACCCTCCCCTTCTGCCCATAGCAATAATCCGGAGCGAAGCGCGAAACTTGCATTTGAATTGAATATGAAATTAAAGCAAGAGGGATTTGAAAATAGTATTGGTGTCTGCACTGGTATTGCCTATTGCGGCATTTTAGGAAACGATATCCTTCGACAACATACTGTAATCGGCGACGTAGTAAATCTTAGCTCACGATATGCTGAAATTAGTGATTGGGATATTGTTTGTGATCAATCCACTTACAAAGCTTCTAAAAAATCGATAAATTTTCATGAGCCCTTCAAGGCAAAAATAAAAGGGCATTTAGAACCCATAGAACTATATCCCATCAAAGATATTATAGGAGAAGAAAAGTTGACTAAGGAAACGGAGTTACCGTTTTTAATTTGGCATAATGAGTTAAGTCATTTAATCAAAACATTTGATGAAAAACAAGACATAAATAATGTTATCATTATCGAGGGACAAAGTGGGATGGGAAAATCTATCCTATTACAAGAATTTGAGATACAAACAAAACATAAATGGAAGGTGATTTCAACCTCGGCCAATGAAATCGACAGACATACACCTTATAATGTTTGGAGAGAAATATTTTCAAAGCTGTTAAATTTTAATGCCCTTGATACCGACATAGTTCAGAATGAAAATTTGGAAAGAATAGAAAACAAGTTCGGTGAGCGGGCCTGTTTATTGAATATTGTTCTGAACACCAATTTTGCGGATAGTGAATTGGTAAGAAATTTGATTGCTTCACAAAAGGTCAGGGCCACACATGATATGCTTTTGAAGATCTTAAAGGCTGAAAGTAAAATGAATAAATTAACCATTGTCATCGACAATGCACAATGGATGGACGAGATATCATGGCAACTTATTGAATCAGTCAGTTCGGAAATAAAAGGCTGTAACATTGTGCTTGCCTTTCAAAAAGTGAAAGGTATTGACCATGTAAATCTTTCTAATCTGAAGAAATATGAATTGGTTATTCTAAACGAGCTATCCGAAAGGGGGGTAAGGGACTTATTGCGTTCTAAATTAAACATTACAATGGTGTCCGATGAGGTGGTAATGCTAGTTCAGAAAATCGCGAAAGGAAATCCTTTTTTTTGTTTCGAATTTGTAGATTCTCTATTGGACAAACAACTTCTTGTATTTGAGAATGATACGTGCTCCCTCAAAAGTGACGTAGTTATCAGTGAACTTTCATTACCAGAAACGGTAAGAGGCGCAGTTCGCAGTCGCATTGATAGACTCGACCAAGGATCTCAATTATCCCTTAAAGTCGGTAGTGTTGTTGGTCACCGATTTGGAAAGGGTATTGTAAGTGAAATATATCCCATTTTAGAAGAAAGAAAAGCTGTTAGCTATTATTTGGAAGAGGCACAACGTTCAGGTTTTTTGAATGATACACTTGTTGACGAACATGAAGGTTACCTATTTAATAATGCTACTACGGCCGAAGTCGCTTATGAAATGATTTTAACCGAGCAAAAAAGGCACCTGCATAAGGAAAGTGCAGAATGGTATGAAAAAAATTTCAAAGATAAATTACAACCTTTTTATGTAAGACTTTCACACCATTGGTTGGAGGCAGGTGAAAAGAATAAAGCCATAAAATATTGTCAAATGGAATCTACTCGATTGTTTCAATTGGGTTTTGTTCAACAAGCGCTAGAAGTTGGCCTAGAAGGCGCTAAATGGCTCAATTATGATTTACCGCGTAAGCCTGAATCAATCTCCCAAAAAATCGGAGAGCATATGGG